>JAQURV010000020.1 GCA_029004355.1 Candidatus Omnitrophota bacterium | reverse complement strand
ATAAATTTTTATTATAGAGCTGTTCATTTGAATGGATATGAAGCAAAGTCATGGGGTACAAGTTAATGGGCATTTACGAAGTTTGGATCTATTACTCCAGACGCCGATATAGATAAATTTGTAGAATGGGTTAAAAAGTCGTATCATAAGAATACAAGCGGAGTATAACCGCATAGTAAACTTTTAAACTTTTCGTTTCTTTGTAAAAGGCTTATCTAAAAGAAAGGGCATTGAAAAGAATCTTTGGGTCAAAAAATTCATCAAAAGCCTTACTTATTCCAAAGAGGAAATTTTGCTAAATCTTTATTATTGTAAACCATAGACGTCCTATTTAGGTGCACCCTACTATAGATGTCAGTAGCTTCTCCGCCTCGCTCGTATGTGAAAAAGCTATAAATTCCTTCCTGAAAGTTCTATTATTATCAACCAGGGGGAGCCCCACCCTCATCCTCGCCGTAGTATCTATTGGGAGGACGTCCCTAATTCTCTGTTAAGACAAAAATAGTCAGAAATTCCTTGCAACAAAATCAACGCTTTTCACGTCTTTATATATGGAGGGCAAAATGTCCATATATAGAAAAGGGAGATAATGTGTGAGTAATTTGATACCGCAGGAGGTTATTGAGAACAAGATCTATCTTATTAGAGGGCAGAAGGTCATGTTAGATAGTGACTTGGCGAAGCTTTATAGGGTGGGAACTCGAGATTTGAATAAAGCTGTGACGCGAAATTTAGACCGATTCCCAAAAGATTTTATGCTTCAATTGACTAAGGAGGAAGCGCAAAACTTGATGTTCCAATTTGGAACATCAAGTTGGGGTGGTGTCCGCAAATTGCCTCGTGTTTTTACCGAACAAGGCGTTGCTATGCTATCCACAGTGCTTAGAAGCAAGCGAGCCATACATGTCAATATTTCCATTATGCGCGCATTTGTAAAATTAAGGCAAATTTTATCCACCCATAAAGAGCTTGCCCATAAGCTCAGTGAGCTCGAACGAAAGATCGAGAAACATGACGAAGATATCTGCGCTATCTTCGAAGCGATCCGTCAGCTGATGGCCCCACCACCCCAACCTCCTAAGCGCAGGATAGGATTTCATATGGAATAAAATTTTCACTGCTGAAAATAGCTGCAGTCTCATCCTCGCCCCATCAAAACCGCCCTTCTTGTGAGACAAATAATCCCTTGCTAATCCAAAGGAACGGGTCTAAGATACCTCTTATGGGCTGGCACCAAAAACACCCAAAGTGCCACCCCACCGATCGTAGGGTGTCCCCTTGTAGGATGGCCCCAAATTAGGCACAAATTAGGCAAACTTGCCTCTAATTTTTCCATTTCACTCGTATACAAAACCCCATAAACTCCTCCATAAAAGTTCTATTATCATCAACCGAATGCCCTGAATGAGCTTGATAATTAAAAGAGACAGGTTTATACTTTAATCATAAAAATTAAAAGGACTATATGCATACGCACTCATTGCACAGACGCGCTATACCAAAGAATGAAATAAATGATCTGCCGCGTAAAACGTATACCGGTTCTATCCATGTGATAGATTCCGACGCAAAGATGCGCGCCGCCGCGCACTCTCTCGTTAGCGAAAAGATCCTCGGTTTTGATACGGAGACGAGGCCGGCTTTCAAGAAGGGGGAATCTTATCCGCCTTCTCTTATCCAGCTTGCGGCAGAAGACCGGGTCTACATATTTCAGCTAAGGCATATAAGATCCCATGACCCTATTGCCTGCATTTTGAATGATAAGAAAGTGCTGAAGGCGGGCATTGCGGTGGACGATGATATAAGGAAACTGAATGATCTATTTTTTCTAGGGCCATCAGGGTTCGTTGAGCTGGCCGAGATGGCGCACAAGGCAGGGATAAAAAATGCGGGGCTGCGCGGGTTGGCCGCCCTCTTGTTCGGTTTCAGGATATCCAAACAGACGAAGTGCTCCCGATGGGATACGCCGGCTCTTACGCGTGAACAGATAGTATATGCGGCTACCGATGCATGGATATGCAGGGAGTTATATTTTGCGCTGAACGGCATATTACACGGGAAGCCGCACATTTCTCTTTGAATCTATCTATTTACAGGAGTATAATTTACCTTATGGATGGCGCCAAATGGACCGTCCCCGCAACGCGCGCCCCGCGCAATGTTCGAGGTTGATATTGATAACTATAACGAATGTGTTCTTGGGATTGATCGGTATTTTAATTTCTTTATGGGCATTAGCCGTAGAAATAGTAATAGGATTTTCTGCTTTTACTATTGATGGAAGAATTGTAGGGATCGTCGCCCCCATTGTTACGGTTTTATTTTTTGTTTCTGTTATAGGAACGCTTATTCGTTTGAAGTGGGCAATAAAGCTCAATATTATTTTGGCGCTGCCGTTCATCATCTTAATGCTATATACTCAATTTACCCCAAGGATGCTATTAACGGAGTATAACGCACTTTCTTTATTTGGAAAAATTGCTACCCGCATGCCGGCGTTATTATTCGGGGTTTTAATATTTACCCTATGTTATTACCTGCCTTTAATAATTATCTCCAAAAAGCTTATTTCGGATCAGAGGAAGAAGATGGGGGACGGTCCACAAAGTGCCACCCCGTCCAAGTAAGCTTCTGTAGCATCCTTGCCTTCCCAACCTCCTATGGTATACTTATCGCATGGAGCGTCTACCATGAAAGACCTTGAAGAGCTGGCAAAGTTTCTTTTCGGTTTCATGCCGTGGCTTCTCTTCCTTTTTTTATCCGGCCATACATTGGCCAGCCTGGAAAGATCTATTATAATAGGCCTTTTAGCCAGCGTGATATTCAGTTTTAAGGAGCTGCGCAAAGGTTTCATCCTGCAATGGTGCACCCTCTTTTTCTTTATAGCCTGCGCAATAACCGTTAATCTCATGAGCCTGGTATTCGTCGCAAAGAACATGGGAATAATTTCGAACGGATTTCTTGCATGTGTAATATGGGTAACGATCTTCATCGGGAAACCCTTCACCCTGCAATACGCGATGGCCGACCGTCCGAAAGAACAGCAGAACGACCCGGCCCTTATACGCAGTTGCCGGTTTATAGCGATAGTCTGGGCGTTATTATTGACTTTTTCCACATCAGTATCGGTTTTCAGGATCCTCAAACCGGCCCCATATCCTGAGTGGGTCTATTTTAATATCAGTATAGCGGTTATTTTAGGGGGGAGCATTTTTACCGTTCTATATAAGAAATATAAACGAAGCCAGCACCATCCTACATGATCGACAATAAACACAAAGACCCGCTTCACGGCGTTACGCTTGAGATGATCCTCACTCACCTGGTCGAAAAATACGGGTGGGAAGAGATGTCCCGGAGGATCAGGATAAACTGTTTCGCGAAGAACCCCAGCATCAAGTCCAGCCTGGTCTTCCTGAGGCGGACCCCGTGGGCCAGGAAGAAAGTGGAATGCCTGTACCTGGGCAAGTAGTTTGCCATTTAAAAAAGGAGGTAGTGAATATGAAGATAGGGAAGATGCTTATTACCGCGGTAGCGCTTTCGCTATTCGGCGCGGTCTTTGCAGGTCTTACCTGCGGATGGTTATTCAATTGGGTATACAAACTTGAGCCTACGAACGTCTGGAAACCGATGCAGGGCCCGCCGGGTATGGAATTTCACGTAGGGGCTTTTCTGCTTAATATAGTCCTTGTAGTCGTCTATGTACTCCTCCGGAAAGGTCTCCCCGGCAATAATAGACTGGCCAAGGGCTTCGTCTTCGGATTATGCGTTTGGGCCGTAGGTATACTGCCGGGGATGTTCGCGACATATTATTTTATGACAGTGGCCGCCGGGGTTGTGGTCTATTGGACTGTTTTGGGCCTTGTCGAAGCGCCCCTTAAAGGCCTGATAATCGCCGCCATATACGGAGACTAAAAGGAGACCCTGAAATGGCAGACCTGTTCCTGTATAACAGTTTCACTCCGCGCAAGCGCGCGCCAGGGGACGTCTTCTTAGACAACAGCATAGCTATGCTGCGGAGGCGCCTCAAGTTATCGGGTATAGATTTCATCATCGAAGACCGCATGACGGTCGACGGGTACGACGATTTCAAATATCCGCAGGTGACGAAACCATTAAGGGAGCTCTTCAAGAAAGTCGTCTTTACAGAACATAAAAATTCCGGGCTGAAAAAACTGTTTTACGAGCTTAAGATAAAACAGCTCTATTCCCGCCTCGTAAGGTTCCACGACCTCAAGATGGACGAGTACCTGGGCAGGATCACCGGAACGGTGGCCCGCGGCAAGATACCCGTCTTCGGGATCAAGCTCTGGTCCGGCAGTCCCTTCAAGTATTGCGAAAAAATGTGCGACATGATCCACAAAGCGAGCCCGGAGACGGTGATAGTCGTCGGCGGGCCGCAGGTCAACTGTTTCTTCGCCGACGGCCTCATACTTAAAGATACCGCTTTCGACCTGGCAGTCTATTCCGAAGGAGAGGAAGCTCTTGTCAATATAGTAAGATCGCGAAGCAATATAAAACACGGGAAGAGAGGATCGGGGCCGTCGTAAAAGCGAATATCCCCAACCTCATCTACCGCGCCGGAGGGGAGATCAAGGTCAACCCCGTGGTTTACGCGCCGGTCAACGAAAGGCTCGTGCCGGAATATACGCCTCAGGAGTTATCGGGCAAGATAAAGTCCCATACGATAGTCAACGGCATCGGGTGCGATTACGGCCGCTGTAGTTTCTGCATACATCCGCAGATACACCGCGAGTTCCATTTGCGGGAACCGCGGCTTGTCGTAGACGAGATCGAGTTTATGATCAAGCAGGGGATAAGTTTCTTCAATTTCACGGCTTCCGATACGCCTTTGCCCCAGGCCAAGATGATCGGCGAGGATATATTGCGCCGCGGCCTGCGGATAGAATTTACCATGCTGACGCGCGCCTGGAAGTCAGCCGGCAGTAAGAAAGATTATCTGGTCGAGACTTTCCGCACTATCATAAGAGCGGGCTTGCGCATAGTATTCATAGGGGCGGAGTCCGGGAACTACGATGTCCTCGCGGAGGTGATGAATAAGGACCTGACGAGCCAGGATATCATAGATACGGTCAAGTGCATCAGGCGCGCCAGCGAACTTGAGGGAGTGCATGTTTATATCATCACATCGTATATATTCCCTTGCCCGCTCACGAAGAATCTGGTTGAAAAAGGCATCACCATGGAGCGGATATATGAAGACAATATAAGGCTTGCCAAACTTACGATGCCGGACTCTTTCCAGGTGATCCCCGCCATAGTATACGCAGGCACAAAATGGTACTACGAGCCGGAGAAGTACAATATCTTACTGGATAAAGAGATGTTTGGAAAGATAGGGCTGAGGGCCGACATCTCCGTCCATATGCTGGTGGATAAAAGTTTCAAGTCCCCTTATTCGTTCCTGGGCAAAGGCATAACCGAATGGATCCCGATGCACATAAAACAGGCCAGGGCTATAAACGCCCTGGGCATCCCCTCGGACCTGATGGATGAGCACCTCCTGATGGCTCGGTGCGCGGGCTACAGCGATCTGAAAAAACTCGAAGAGATGTCCATGGAGATCTTTCTTGATATAATCTCATGCGATTACGAGGTGACCAATAAACTGTTAAAGCAGATCAACGTGAAGAGCGGCGAGATCGCGTCCCGCGCGCGGCCAGTATCTTATTGACTTTATTATACGTGTGCCATTATAATCATAATCCTATGAGCAAAAAGATATTTGCCGCCATCGGTTTAATGCTCTTTCTTTCCGCCCCGGCATTTGCAGAAGCCGAAAGTCTTCCGAAGAAGGAACTCATCTTCGCGCCCGGGCTGATCACTTCGCCCCACGCGCCCAGCATCGCGGAGATGCCCGACGGAGAATTGTTCGTTGTATGGCATGCTTCCTGGTTCCCCAAAGCTGTTATAATGGGCTCAAGAAAACCCGCCGGCTCCGACAAGTGGACCCTGCCGTCTGTCGTTAACCGCACCCGCAAATACGGCAACAAGAACCCCGTGCTCTATTTGAATAAAGACAAGAGACTGTTCTTATTCTGGACGGAGGAGAAGCGGCTGATCTTTAAAGTGATCAGGGATAAGATACGGATGAAGACATCCTCGGACTTCGGGCGTACATGGGACGAGCCCCGCGACGCGGGAAAGCTCACATGGTTCCTGACGAGGACGCATCCCGTAGATCTCGATGACGGGCGGGTCATCCTGCCTATCTATACGGACCTGAGCACATCTTCCGCGGCGGCTATTTCCAAAGACGGCGGCTTTACCTGGAGCGGCCCTAAATACCTGCTCTTCCTGTTTGGGATCCAGCCCACCATAATCCAGCGTTCGGATTCGACCTTATTTGCGCTGATGCGGACAGGCATGTGGCCGCGTCTCGCCTGGCAGGCGATAAGTTATAACCGGGGACAGAGCTGGAAAGACCGGCGATGGTCGAATATCCAGAATCCCGGGTTTTCCCTGGAGATGATAAAGCTTAAGAGCGGCAATGTAGCGCTAGCGTTCAACGATTCCAAAACAGACAGGTCAAGTTTAAGCCTCGCCTTATCCTGCGATGAAGGCAGAACGTGGCCATACGTCCGGACGATCGAATGCAAGGCCAGGCACGTCTATGGCTACCCTTCTATTATACAGGACAAACGCGGGTTGATACATGTGGTCTATTCTTACGATAACAGGACCAGTATCGCCCATTTTGTAACGGATGAAGAATGGATAAAAGGATAGCAACATTGCTTTACCGATCCACCGCGATCCTTATCTGCTTTATACTGCTATCCTGTTTCAGCCCGAAAGCGGTAACGGCCGAAGAGGGCGCAAAGGATCTCGAGATAGTAGAGTCCGCAGTTGATTTTAACCGGAACGAATTTCCGTACGGCGCCTACCTTTGCATGGAGCTGAAAAATAAGAGCGATAGAGATATAGCTAACGCTAATTTTGAGATCGTTTATTACGACACCGACGACTACTTGATGAAAAGAACCGTCCTTAAGAACAAATTACCCGAACCTATCCCGCGCGGAGAGACGCGAAGGTTTAAGATGCACCTCAAAGGCAGGGTCATGAACGAGAGGAACGAGGAGTATCCTTATTCGCAGAGCGACGAAGTCGGTGAGTTCGACGTAAAGGTATTGAGCGTCAAATTCGGCAGGAAGTAAGAGGGGATCGAATACGGGGGGAAAGATATGTGCCCGGGTGAATTTATCTTTTGGATGATATTCATACTGGCAGTCGTCACGGTGACAGGCGTCGTGATCCATCATTACAGGACCGGCAATAACTTCCTAAAAGAGACGGCTTCGAGCCTGGGCGCCAAAGGCGACTCGACCGGCAAATACGTAATAAATAAAAACGGGGTCAAATACTGGTATCAGTACTCTCCCGGCGGCAAGAATACCCCTCCTTCGCTTAATGTGGGCGCGCAATGCCTGTCCCACGGTGAATTTACCGTGGTGCATGAAAGCGAATTTGACAGGACGGCAAAGAGGATAGGGTTCTCGACCGAACTGCAGACAGGTGACGAGGATTTCGATAGCGCCTATTATATTTTATCCGATACGGTGGATTTTGCGCGCGTCTATTTTCAGTCGGCGGAGAAGAGAGAAGTAATAAAAAATATCTACCGCGCCGGATTCTGCCATATCGCGCACAACGGGAAGAGCATAGAGGTCACGTGGACCGGTTTTGATAAGTCGAGCCTCAGCCCGGCCTTGATAACGGGAACGATCGAGAAACTCGATAAACTGTCGAGGAACATACCGGATTATTTCCCCGACCAGGAGGTCCTCGGCATACCGCGGCCCAGGATCAAGGTCATAGGGCTCTATCTTTTTCCTTCCCTGGTCGCCGCCGCCGCGATAGCGGCATGGTTCCGGGGTATCGGCTATCCTCCCCTGGATGGTTCCGCTCTCTTTATGAGGTCCCTGTCATTTTCCATTCCCGCGCTTGTCTTTTACCTCGCGGTCACAGCTCTTGCGATCCGCGGCCGGGCGGCCGCACACAAAGATTTTTTGAAGATAGCGCTTGTCTCCGCGATAGCTTTTATCCTTATCGCAAATAACGTTTTCGTATTAGTGAACGGTTCAAAGGATACCGGCGAGCCGATGTCCCATACCGTGGCGGTAGTAGGCAAATACCTGACGCATCACAAGAACAGCACGACATGTCATGTTCTTGTCCGATCCTGGCGGCCCGGCCATGATACCGAAGGATTTACGGTCGGAGATGATACCTATAGCCGTATCCAACCGAACAGGACAGAGGCGATCATAATAACGAAACCCGGCGCGGCAGGCTTCGAGTGGGTCCTTTCGAAGCAATTCAGGATATGAAGAGAGCGATACTTATAATCGGGATCCTGGTTTGCGTCAATTGCGCCGGATATGCCGAAGACGGGCTCAAAAAACACGTGCGCGTCTTGAGCGCAGAGATCGGCGCGAGGAACCTGCTCTATTATCAAAACCTGGAGCGCGCGGCAAGATACATAAAAAACGAGTTCCGGAGCTATGGATATGAACCCGAAGAGCAGGTTTATACCATGGAGTCGCGGTGGACGGAGAAGAGGCCGTTCAGGAACATTATCGCGGTGAAAGAGGGAAGCGGCGAAAAGGATAAGGTCATCATCGTTTGCGCGCATTACGATACGCGCCGGAGATCGCCGGGCGCGGATGACGATGCCTCGGGCGTCGCCGCGGTCCTGGAGCTTGCGCGCCGCGTCTATAAAGACGATCTGAAGAAGACGGTCAAATTCATCGCATTCACGAACGAAGACCTGGAACCGGTAAGCGAGGACGTCGATATGGGCAGTTACCGGTATGCGAGAGAAGCGCGCGCAAAAGGCGAAAAGATCGAAGCGGCGGTATGCCTGGACATGATCGGGTTCTACTCCGACGTACAGGGGTCTCAGCACAGTCCGGTCCCTTTTAATTTTTTCTATCCCGACACGGGAAATTTTATAGGATTCGCCGCCGACGCAGCGTCATACAGGTTACTGGGCGACGTCGTCGCGGAATTCAAGAAGGCTTCCGACATCCCGGCGGAATATTTAGTTGCCCCCGCGCCGTTCGTGCCTGAAATAATAGCTTCCGACAGCCGCTCTTTCTGGGTCTTCGGCTATGAATCGGTATGGGTCACGGATACCTGCGCCTATCGTAACCATTACTACCATACCAAAGACGATAAATACGATACGCTCGATTATCAAAAGATGTCCAAGGTCGTGGATGGCCTCTATGGCGTCATACTGAAGCTGGCCGGATGACGCAGTCTTAGTATTTCCTTGCTGCTTTCCGCCGGAGGAGTTATAATAACAAAAAAGGAGAATATCATGAAGAAGATGCTGATAACGGTAATGGCCTGCGCGTTCCTTGTCGGATTGAACGAGGCGGGATATTGTCAGGAAAGCTCGGACGACAGCTCCATCGAACAGTCCGAATCCCAGATGAGCTCGGATCTCGATTCCGAGATCAATAGCGAACACGCCGAGAGCGAATCAGAAGTGGACCAGGTCCAGTCGTCGATGTCCACCGGCACCGGCGGCGGCAACTAAAGAACGCCCCTAGATGGAAAAAAGCGATAAGAAAAAATATCCTCCTTATCTGCCGCTTTATTACCTGATATTCCTTATCATAAGAAAAGCGTACCGCCAGAGCCTCGTGCGCGTCCTTGAGCGCAGGGCGAAGAGGCGCGGGCCGCAGGGCATAGTCCCCGACGGTAACGCTGCCTGGCCCCGGCCGGATACCGGTCTTCCGCATCAGGATAATGCCATCAATAAAAGCGCCCGGTGGATCGATGAAGATATGAAGATCCCCGCCGTGCAGTCGATCTCTCACGGTATCTATCTTCTGAAGAAGGAGATGGCCAGGCGCGGCCTGGCATATTGTTCCCCGGCCGGTATATTTAAATCCACCACATATCTCGACAGGACCGAGCGTACGAAGAATTGGGAGAATTGCTGGATGATCGCGCACTCCGGCGTACGCGAGGGGAAGAGAGTGCTGGACCTGGGCGGCGCGTCTACGATATTCGCTTTCTACCTGGCCAGCATGGGCTGCGATGTGGACGTCGTCGACAATGACTGGGGAAATTGCGGCACGATCTTTAATGCCAATTATGTAGCCCGCAAGATGGGCTGGCGCCTGAAGGCGCACGACATAGACCTTGTCAGAAGACTGCCGTTCCCCGACAATTCCTTCGATCATATCTTTTCGATCTGCGTCATGGAGCACCTCTCGTCGGCTGTCAGATCCTCCGTTATGTCCGAAGTCGGGCGCCTCCTGAAGCCGGGTGGGACAGCCGGTTTTACAACGGATTATGTCAACGACAGGGATGTTCTTTTATTCGATAAAGGCCTCCGGTTCGCCTACCCTGACAAGCTTCGCCGCGAGATCATCGAACCGTCCGGACTTCAAATTTACGGTAATCAGGATCTCGTAGACGCCATAGGACCGAATGAAAATTTCCTGGGCGCATTCTTCCTTCAAAAGAAGATGCGATAGGTATCCGCATGTATAAAAAAATATTGATAATAGCCCTCCTCCTGTTCTGCCTTTCCACCTCTCTCATAATCTTCGCAAAATACCTTTTATCGAAAAAAGAAATAGCGCTCGACCAGACAAACAGGACATTTCTTGTAAGGGGGGATGTGAAGATAAAGAGCTCCGCGGAAGGCTCGCCGTGGCGGCAGATGGACACCTCTACCGTACTCGAAAAAGGCGATATAGTTAAGACTTCCGGGGGTTCGAAGGCCGACATAGTGATCGGCGTCAATACCGATAAGGCGGTCAAGATAGAAGAGAACAGTAGCGTCGAATTCCAGAGCATAAATCCCGCCTCTTTGAACTGCCCGGGAGGCAAGCTCTTGGTCGCCATAAAGAAGCTGGAGCCGAAATCATCGTTCGTTGTAAAGACGCCGACGGCGATATGCGGCGCGAGAGGGACGGGTTGGTCACAGGAAGCGGCCCCGGCGAAGACCAGTATCTGCGTATTCGAAAGTTCGGTCTTCGTGCAGGGAGTCGGCGCGGGAGGTAAGCCGAAGAAAGAGACTTATACCGTCAACGAGGGGACCGAAAGGGTCTTGGCCAAAGACAGGCCCATAAGCGAGCCCCTGAAAATAGGGGAAGAAGACCTGCGGGACTGGAGATCCTGGAGTAAGAATGTGGAGTTCCTCAGGGACGGGAAGATCCTGGTGAACGATTTCGAGAGGAACGAGAACTTCAATAATCTGGACGGCGTTTGCGGTTCCTGGAACGTCTTCTATTCCGACGATACCCAGTATTGCAAAGACGAGATCACCGACGCCGAAAGGATGAACGGAGAGGGCTGCAGTTTAAAATTGACTTACGACGTTGATACGAAATTCTCCTCCTATAACGGTTTTTTCACAAAGTTGATGGATATCGACGTGTCGGATTATAAGTACCTCGTCTTTTATGTAAAGGGCGACGAAAAGGCCGGTTACACGACGAGAATAAATGTCGAGCTAAAAAACAGGAACCAGACTGGAAGGGCGACCGTTGACGACATAAACGGTGAATGGAAGAAGGTAGTGATCCCTTTGAATAAGTTTGTGGGCATGAGTAATTTTAAGAACATGCGGGAATTCGTGGTGGTCTTCAGCGATATCAACGTCAGCAGGAAAGAGGGCGTCATCTATATAGACGATATTTATTTTGCGAAAGACGAGGTCTTGTTGTAATATATATGGAAAGAGTACGCTACGAGATAGATCCGTATAACAGGCTTATAGTTCGTGGTACGAAGAGCGACCTCCCGAAGTTCCGGAAGGTCCTGGACGGCCGCTTCGAGGTCGACGAGAAGAACAACCTGTCATACCGCATAAAATCTCCTCTTTCGGAAGACGAAAATATTCCGCACAGTATAAGTTTAGCCGGCGATTGGTCCCTGACAAAGGAACACGAGCTAAAGCTTACCCTGGATAAAGAGAGCCGGGAAACATTCGGCGATCAGATAACATTGAGCGGCCAGATACTCGACGCGGGCAGGGATTCGCTCATATTTTCCGTCGCCACGAGAAGCGCTGAAGGCGCAGAGTCGACGCATATCCTGAACCTCCGGGGGTGGTGGAGGGCGGATGGATCGAACCGCCTTTCTTTTTACCTGCGCAAAGAAAACGGCAGATACGATATCCTGACATTTAACGGCGCGTGGGAAATAAACAAAGACCATTGCGTCGTATATACGTATAAAAAGGCCGCGCTCATAAGAAAGAAGAGCGAGAGCCACTCATTAATATTCAAAGGGTACTGGGATATACGGGACAGCGTCCGCATATCTTACCTGCTGGACGGGGATACGCAGTCCGCTTTTGATTTTAAGGCGAGCGCCGGTATCCTTGCCGGAAGTTACGTTAAATATGAGATCGGCATAGGGGCCCGGAAGAGAACGAGACCGGTAAAGCGCGCGGTGACTCTTTCCGGACAGTGGAAATTAAAGAAAGACGCGGGGCTGGTCTTCGAATGCGAATACGAGAACGGAAAGGTCCGCGGGATGGTCTTTGGAGCCGACGCCGAACTCACGGACAAAGATACGGTGCTCTTCAGGCTCAGGGACAGCGTCGATAACAAAGACCTGGGGATGGTTTTGGAGCTATCGCGTAAAGTGCTGGACGGAGACGGAGAGGCGTTTTTCCGCGCCCTGGCGTCGAAACGAGAATTGGCGCTTTACGCAGGAGCGGCGTGGAGATGGTAAGGCGGGCATAAAGGAAAGGACGGGATATGAAGATACTTGTGACATACTATTCGTTCAGCGGGAACACCGACAAGATAGCGAAGATGTTCGGAAAGATACTCGAATCTAAAGGCGAGGTCCACCTGCAGAGGCTGAAACCCGTCA
The DNA here is from genome assembly GCA_029004355.1 of Candidatus Omnitrophota bacterium. GTDB lineage: Bacteria > Omnitrophota > Gorgyraeia > 2-01-FULL-45-10 > 2-01-FULL-45-10 > FEN-1322. The sequence goes on along the minus strand of JAQURV010000020.1, from coordinate 6,405 downwards.
ATGAGATAAAGGGCTTCATCGGCCAATGCGCCGCCGCCCGTAAAAAAGAGAAAGCTATCTTAGAGCAGGGCGTCAGGTTCGACGCCTCTTCCTACGATCTGGTATTGATCGGTTCGCCCGTCTGGGCGTTCGCTCCGACGCCGGCGATGAATACGTTCCTCGAGAATCTATCCGGCCTCAAAGGGAAACGCGTGATAGTGCTCCTGACCTCGGGAAGCGGCCTCGGAGTGAAGGCGTGCTTTAATAATATCGAGAAGGCGCTCGGCGCGAAAGGCGCGGGCAGGATAGACAGGATAAATATCCCCGACAGGAGAAACCAGGATAACGATTTCGTGGCATCATCGTTACAGAAAGTCTTGTAGGTAAAGTATGCGCGTAGCGGTCTATTATAGTAACAGCGATATCCGTCTCGAAGAGAAACCTAAGCCTGAGATAGGCGAGGGCGAACTTCTCGTCAAGGTAGAAGCGAGCGGCATATGCGGTACGGATTGTCTCGAATGGTACCGCATACACAGGGTTCCGCTAGTCCTGGGTCACGAGATCGCGGGAACGGTCGCAGAAGTCGGTAAAGGCGCCAGGGGTTACAGGGTCGGGGACAGGGTCTCGGCATCGCACCATGTGCCGTGCGGACAATGCCGGTTCTGCCGCGACGGGCACGAGACTGTATGCGACACACTCCGCAAGACCAATTTTGATCCGGGAGGATTTTCTGAATTTGTCAGGATACCAAAAATAAACGTCGACAAGGGTACTTATAGGATCCCGATGGACGTATCGTTCGAAGATGCTACGTTCATCGAGCCTCTAGCCTGCGTTCTGCGCGGCCAGCGCCTCGCCAATTTACGCAAAGGTAAGAGCGTTCTTGTGATCGGAAGCGGCATATCAGGGCTTTTGCATATAAAACTTGCGCGCGCAGGAGGAGTAAAGCGCATATTTGCGACGGACATATCCGACCCCAGGCTTACTGCCGCTAAAAAATTCGGCGCCGACCATGCGATCAGCGCTAAGGACTATACCCCGGAGATGTTGAGGGGCTTGAATGACGGCTACCTGGCAGATTTTGTTATAATATGCGCAGGCGCAAAATCCGCATTCGAAAATGGCCTTCGCTCGGTTGAGCGCGGAGGCACAGTATTGATATTCGCAGCGGCGGGTAAAGACGAACTATTGCCGGTCCCGACAAACGACATATTCTGGCGGAACGAAGTGACGATAATGAGTTCCTACGCCGGCTCACCCGAGGACCATAGAGAGGCATTAGCAAAAATTGCCTCGCATAAAATTAATGTTTATGATATGATAACGCATCGTTTTGGCCTCGGAGAGACGGGAAAAGGTTTTAAGCTGGTAAGCGAGGCCAGGGATTCGATCAAAGTCATAATAGAGCCACAGAAGTAAGTGTTAAATTCGAAATCCGAATATCGAAATTCGAAACAAATCCCAAATTCGAATTTAGAAAATTAGAATTTGTTTAGGATTTCGGATTTAGAATTTCTGATTTAAGGATTTGTTTACGAGGAGACAATGGCTACACCGCTTGAAAGATGGGTTGAGGAGCAGGCAAAGCTCACAAAGCCGGACAGCGTCTATTGGTGCGACGGCTCCGAAGAGGAGGCGCGCAGGCTTGTCGAGATCGGCATCAAAGAAGAGAAGATAGACGGCCATTCGGTATTTTCCGAGCTTAATCAGAAGACCTTCCCCAGGTCCTATTATCATCGAAGTCACCCTACGGATGTCGCGAGGACAGAGCACCTCACATATGTCTGCCATCCAAATCAGGAGACGGCCGGGCCGAACAATAACTGGATGCCGCCGGATGAGGCCAAAGAGAAGATGCGGGCCCTCTCTGACGGCTGCATGAAGGGGAAGACCATGTATGTGCTTCCTTACATGATGGGCCATCCCGATTCTCCTTACGCCAAGGCGTGTATACAGCTTACGGATTCCGTCTATGTGGCGATAAGCATGCGCATAATGACGCGCATGACCAAAAAGGTCACAGAGAAGATAGGTAACAACAAAAATTTTGTGAAGGGCCTGCACTCGGTGGGGGATTTTGATCCCGAAAAGCGTTTTATAATGCATTTTCCAGACGAGCAATTCGTATGGAGCATAGGGTCGGGCTACGGCGGCAATGCCCTCCTCGGCAAGAAATGTTTTTCACTCCGGCTGGCGTCGTATCTTGGCATGCAGGAAGGATGGCTTGCCGAGCACATGGTCATACTGGGCGCCCAGGACCCCTCCGGCGACACCACATATATCGCGGCGGCCCTTCCGAGCGCGTGCGGCAAGACGAACCTCGCGATGATGGAGTCGGTCCTGCCCGGGTATAAGATATGGACCGTCGGAGACGATATCGCGTGGATGAACGTCGGCGAGGACGGGAGGCTCTGGGCGATCAATCCGGAGACGGGATTTTTCGGCGTGGCGTGCGGCACATCGAAGAAGACCAACCCCAACATGATGAAGACCCTCACCAAGGGCACCTTTTATCCGACGCTTTTCACGAATACCGCCATAAACGCCGATACTAACGAGCCGTGGTGGGAAGGCATGAACGGCGTGCCTAAAAATATTATAGATTGGCATGGCAATAAATGGGACCCGGCCGCAGGCGAAAAGGCCGCGCATCCTAATTCGAGATTTACGGTATCGGCATACCAGTGCCCGACGCTATCCCCGCTATTCGAAAATCCGCAGGGCGTCCCGATATCCGCTATCTTCTTCGGCTCGAGGCGCATGCATTTGAATCCTCTCATAGTCGAAGGCATGAACTGGCAGCATAATGTATTCCTGGGCGCGCGCATGGGATCCGAGACGACCGCGGCGGCGAGCCACAAAGAAGGCGTCATAAGGCGCGATCCCATGGCAATGCTTCCTTTCTGCGGTTACAATATGGCGGATTATTTCAAGCATTGGCTCAGCGTAGAAAAGAAACTCGTCTATAAACCGAGGGTTTTTTCCATAAACTGGTTCAGGACCGACGAAGACGGCGAATATTTATGGCCAGGTTTCGGCCACAATATCCGCGTCCTCAAATGGGTGATAGACAGGGTGCACGGCAGGGTCGGCGCCCAGGAAACGCCCATAGGTCTTATCCCGAAGATAGAAGACCTGGATATGCAGGGGCTGGATATCCCCAAAGACAATCTTAAAAAATTATTTGCTATCGACAAAGACGGCTGGCTGCGCGAAGCTGGCGACATAGAAGAGTTCTTCAAAAAATTCGGAAGCCGCATGCCGAAGGCTATGTGGGATGAGTTGAATGCGATGAAGAGGAAGCTAGGCTAAGGAGGATGCATGGACTGGGGAATGAAGAACAGGATGTCGAGGTTGTTAAAACCTGAGTCGGGAAGGGCCGTATGGCTCGCAGTGGACCACGGATATTTTTTGGGGCCTGTCTCCAAGCTCGAAGAGCCGGGCAAGACCATAAAACCCCTCATACCGTTTACCGATGCCCTTATGCTGACGCGCGGCGTCCTGCGTAATTGCGTCGACACCTCTTTGAATATCCCGGTGATCCTGCGGGTATCCGGCGGGAACAGCATCGCAGGGCCGGCCTTGTCGAATGAGAGCGTCCAGACGTCGATGGAAGACGCCATCCGCCTTAATGCTTCCGCCGTCGCATTCTCGATATACGTAGGCACCGAACACGAAAATAAGACCCTGACCGCATTGAGCGGGCTTGTGAACGAAGGGCAGAGATACGGGATGCCCGTTCTGGCCGTGACGGCCGTCGGCAAGGAGCTTGAGAAGAGAGACGCGAGATATCTCGGCCTGTGCTGCAGGATAGCGGCCGAGCTGGGAGCGCAAGTGGTAAAGACGTATTATTGCGACGATTTCGAAAAAGTCGTCAAGGCGTGCCCGGTGCCGCTCGTGATAGCCGGCGGTCCTAAGCTGAAGACGGAACTCGACGCGTTGAAACTTGCCCATAGCGCGATAGGCGAGGGCGCCAAGGGCGTCGATATGGGGCGGAACATCTGGCAATCCGAAAACGCGATCGGGATGCTGAAGGCTATACGCGAGATCGTCCATAAGGGCGCGAGCGTAAAAGAGGCGGCCAAATTCTTGAAATAATTCATTTGCTTTTTCTGTTATATTGGCATATAATTTTTAAAACGAATCGAATGGGAGGCGAAGGATGGGAAGAAAAAATTTAGCAGTGACGGTCGCGGTAGTAGCGGCGTTATTTTTAGTGTCCGGGTGCAGCACTGTGCCGAAAAAATTTAAAGAAGAAGTGTCCGGCATAAAGACAAAGGTCGACACTCTGGAGTCCAGGGTCGAATCTGTCGAGTCGAAGCAAACCGAAGCTGAACGCATGGTAAGCCAGCAGGCGCAGACGATCGAGGAGATGAGGGCTGCGAAGGAAAACGCTGTCAGGACGAATATAACCACAAGGTCGGGCGGCCCGATCAAGGCCAAGGGGCACGTCAAGGATATCCAGACCTGCCTTCAGAACGCCGGATTTTATAAAGGTAAGATCGACGGGATAAAAGGCAAAGGCACCAAGAGAGCGATAAAGGAATTTCAGAGAGCGAACGGCTTGAAGGCGGACGGTATGGTCGGTTCGAAGACGTGGGAACTTTTGAACAAATATGCGGGCGCGCCGGCGGAAATGGCCGGAGGGGCGGAAGAGGGAGCTACCAAGTAAATCCAAAATCCAAAGCTCAAAATCCAAAAAGGGGCTCCTCGGGAAAAAAGAGGGAGCCCTTTTTTTAAGTTTGGAATTGGGGTTTTGTAATCGTAAATCGGAGGTACTTCATGAATGAAATATTAGAGATACTGGAGAAGGACGCGCGCGCGACGCCCGAAGAGATAGCCAGGATGCTTGGCATGACGTCCAAGGCCGTAAGGAGCGCGATAAAGAAACTGGAAAAAGACGGCTTGATATTGAAATACAAAGCGATCATAAATAAGGAACTCATGAGGGACGAGGAGTCCGGAGTGCGCGCCCTTATCGAGGTGAAGGTCACGCCGCAGAAGAACCTGGGTTTTACGCACATCGCCGAGAGGATCTATCAGTTCCCGGAGGTCACGAGCTGTTATCTGATGTCCGGGACGTATGACCTGCTGGTCGTGGTCGAAGGGAAGAGCATCCACACGGTCTCCAATTTTGTAGCTGAGAAGCTCTCCCCCATGGAGAACGTGCGCGGTACGGTGACGCATTTTATCCTGAAAAAATATAAAGAGGACGGAGACATCCTGAAGCAGCCGGAGAAGAGTAAAAGACCGGCGATAACATTATGAAAATCCAAAATCCAAATACTACCAAATCCAAAATAAATTCAAAATTCTAAATCCCAAACGTTTTGGATTTTGAAATTTGGATCTATTTGGTAGTATTGGTAGTATTTGAAATCGGAGTTTATTTATTATGAGAATATCTAAGTTAGTCCAGCAGATCCCGCCGTCGGGGATACGCGTATTCTTCGATCTGGTCATGGGAATGAAGGACGTGATCTCTCTCGGCGTCGGTGAGCCGGATTTCGTTACGCCCTGGAACATCAGGGAGAAGGCCATATTCTCCCTCGAGGAGGGCTATACCTCCTACACGTCCAACAAGGGTATCCCCGAACTCCGCAACGAGATCTCGCGCTACCTGAAGCGTAAATACGGTCTTGACTACGATCCGGAAGACGAGATACTGGTTACCGTCGGAGTGAGTGAAGGATACGATCTTGCCATAAGGGCTATTACGGATAAAGGTGATAAGATACTGGTGCAGGAGCCGACGTATGTCTCGTACGCGCCGGTCGTCACGATATGCGGCGGCAGGGCAGTGCGCATAAAGACAGAGCCTTCCGGCGGTTTTAAAATAACGCCCAAAGATATAACCCGCGCCTGCGACAAGAAGACCAGGGCGATAGTATTGAACTATCCTAATAACCCGACCGGCAATTCTTATTCCAGAAAAGAATTGAAAAGTATCGCCGATGTCATAAAGAAGAAGAACCTGATCATGGTGAGCGACGAGATATACTGCGATCTCACCTATGATTTTGATCATACGCCTTTTCCGTCGCTGCCCGGCATGAAGGAACGAACTATATACCTGAACGGTTTTTCGAAGGCATTTGCCATGACCGGGTGGAGGATCGGTTACGCGTGCGGACCGAAAGACGTGATAGCGGCTATGACGAAGATACATCAGTATACGATGATGTGCGTGCCGATAATCTCGCAGATGGCCGCCGTCGAGGCTCTCAAGAACGGCGAAAGGTCCGTCGAGGAGATGAAGCGCGAATACAGGAGGCGGCGCGAATTTGTGATAACGCGCCTTAATGAGATAGGCCTCTCCTGCCATAAGCCGGAAGGCGCATTCTATGCTTTCCCGTCCATAAGAAAGACGGGGCTCTCCTCGCTGGAATTCGCGAACCGCCTTTTGAAACAGGAGAAGGTGGCTGT
>JAQURV010000019.1 GCA_029004355.1 Candidatus Omnitrophota bacterium | reverse complement strand
AAGATAGTCTCTATCGACCTGCTCCCGGCCGGCCTTGAGTCCGGCGCGCTGGAGAAACTGAAGAAAGTATTGGCAAGGTATCCCGGCCGCATCCCGGTCTACCTCACCTTCGTAAAGCCTGACGGTAAGCGCATGCGCATGACCGCGAACAGTTCTCTCGCGGTCGAGCCTCACGAGGGCCTTATCCGCGATATCGAGAAGATATTCGGCCAGGATGTCGTGAGCTTCAAGACGTAAAATTTTGCGATGTGGCATAAGAATGTGCCGTGTCAATGTGGCTCGAAAAATTTCAGACCGCGAACAAAGACTTTACAATAATATTGACTTTACCGCCAGACGATGTTACATTAACCCATTGAAGGGTATGATGTTATGCGTGATAAGAAGACGGAGATAGATATAAAAACGATGAACGACTTTCTCGAATTTTGGGGGAAGTTCCATTCTATCTATTCCGGCATGCTGGAGAAGGGGATCATAACAAAGGAGGATGAAGACAAGTTCATGGAGACGAAGACGATGATACGCTCCAAATACAACGACCTTGCCTCCTCCCTCGAATATCGCTATATGCCGCACGGCAGACTGACCGATCCGGTGAGCGATATACTCGCGGTCCAGACCATACGTTTTATCTCGGAGGAGAACCTCAGGAAGGTCGATAACGACTGGAAGGATTCGTATATATTCCTGAATAATATATTTGAACGGCTCAAGACGAGAAAACGCAGGTTCAAAGAGTTCAGCGCGCTGGGCGTATTCTTTAAAAGGATAAGGGAGAAAGCGAAAGGTGCATTATGACAAAAAAAGATATTGTAATGAAGATAGCGGAAGAGACGGGGTTAAAGCAGATAGATGTAAAGTTAGTGGTCCAGAAGACGCTCGATCATATCACGAATGCCGTTGCGGCAGGCGTGACGGTAGAGCTTCGCAACTTCGGCATATTTAAGGTGAAGGTAAGGCGGCCAAGGATAGGGAGAAACCCCAAGACCGGCGTTACGGTAGCGATACCGGAGCGTAAGGTCGTTACTTTCAAGTCCGGGATGATAATGAAGAAGAAGGTCGTGAAATAGAGATGAACTATAAATCGGTAAAAGGCACGGCAGATATATTACCGGCGCCCGCGGGCAGTATCGAGCTTCGCCAGGCGATGGAGTCGATCTCTCAGGATGTTTTTCAGAGGTTCGGCTATCGCGAAGTAAGGACCCCTATAATAGAGGAAAGATCCCTCTTTGTGAAATCCATAGGCGAAGAGACCGATATCGTTACTAAAGAGATGTTCTCGTTCAAGGACAGGGGGGAACGCGAAATAGTCCTAAGGCCGGAGGGGACCGCTCCTATAGTGAGAGCTTATCTTGAGGCTAACCTTCATAAGACGGACGCTTTCCAGAAATTTTATTACATCGGTCCCATGTTCAGGGCCGAAAGGCCTCAGGCGGGGCGCATGCGCCAATTTCACCAGATAGGAGCCGAGGCGATAGGGTCGGGGCTCCCGGAGATCGACGCCGAGATCATCAGGCTGCTCGCGGCCCTTCTCGATGCGATGAAGATAAGAGGGTATAAGATACGCATAAATAATCTGGGTTGTAAAGATGACAAAGCGGGCCTTTCTAAGACGCTGCGTACTATCCTTGACAAAGAGAAGAACGCCTTGTGCGATGATTGCAAGAAGAGGCTCGATAAGAACCCCCTGCGCGTGCTTGATTGCAAAAACGAATCGTGCAGGACCATGGTAAGAAGCGTCTTTAAGTCGGTAAAATTTTTATGCGAAAACTGCGAAGGGCATTTTAAAAAAGTCCTGGCATGCCTGGACGACTTGAATATCAAATACGAACTCGACCCATTTATAGTGAGGGGTCTCGACTACTATACGCAAACCGTCTTTGAGGTCACTCATCCCGAGCTGGGCAGTCAGGACGCTTTAGGTGCCGGCGGGCGCTACGACAATCTGATAAGCGATATGGGCGGACCCGAGCTCGGCGCCGCAGGTTTTGCGCTCGGCGTAGAGCGGATCCTTATCGTTGCGGCAAAGCAGGAGGCTGCGGCATATCCGGACGATAAGAAAGTCATTTATATAGCGACGATGGGTGAAGCGGCGAAGAAAAAAGGGTTTGGGCTCCTCGATTCGCTGCGCGGCGGAAAATGGGAAAAGAAGATGTCGTTCGATATGGATTACGAGAACAAGTCCCTTAAAGCTCAGATGAGGGAAGCCGATAAACTGGGGGCAAAACTTGTCCTGATAATAGGCGATGACGAGATAGCTAAAGGCGAAGTGATGCTGAGAGACATGATGACCAAGGAACAGCAGAGTGTTAAATTTGACGACGTGGCAAGAACGATAAAAGGAAAGATATAAAATAATGTTAAGAACGCATACCTGCGGTGAATTGAGCGAGAAGTCTGTAGGAAAGGACGTGGCGCTTTGCGGATGGGTGGGGTCGCGCCGCGACCATGGTAACATCATATTTATCGATCTGCGCGACGGATACGGCCTGACGCAGGTCGTATTCAATCCGCAGGTCAGGCAGGAGGTCCACGATATAGCCGAAGAGCTCCGGCCGGAATTCGTAGTTAAGGTAGAGGGCAAGGTCGCTCTGCGGCCCGCGGGCACGGAAAACCCGAAACTGAAGACGGGGCTCATAGAGATCCACGTCGAGCGGGCCACGATATTGAACAGGGCCGCCACGCCGCCGTTCGAGATAAGCGATAAGGTCTCCGTAACGGAAGAGACGCGGCTGAAATACAGATATCTTGACCTCAGGCGCCTGGCCATGCAGAATAATCTCCGGCTCCGCCACAAGGTCTGCAAGCTTGCCAGGGACTATTTCGACGAAAGGAACTTCGTAGAGGTCGAGACCCCTATACTTACGAAATCTACGCCCGAAGGAGCGCGGGACTACCTTGTCCCTTCCAGGGTCAACCATGGCATGTTCTACGCGCTCCCGCAGTCACCGCAGCTCTTCAAGCAGATACTCATGGTCTCTGCTTTCGACAGGTACTTCCAGATAGCAAAATGCTTCAGGGATGAGGACCTGAGGGCGGACAGGCAGCCTGAATTTACGCAATTCGATATCGAGATGTCGTTCGTTACGGAAGAGGACATATACGCCCTCTCCGAAGGCCTGATGAAGAAGATATTAAAAGAGTCTATAGGGTACGACCTGAAGACCCCTTTCCCGAGGCTGAAATATTCCGAGGCTATGGCGCGTTTCGGATGCGATAAGCCCGATACCAGGTTCGGCCTGGAGCTCTGCGAGATCACCGATCTCGTCAAGGATTGCCAGTTCAAGATATTCCAGGATTGCCTGTCGAAGAAAGGCCGGATAATCGCCCTGAACGCCAAGGGCTGCGGAGCGTATTCGCGCGGGCAGATCGATCAATTGATAGAGTTCGTGAAAGAATACGGCGCGAAAGGCCTTGCCAATTTCAAGGTCGATAAAGGCACGCTCGTTTCCCAGATAGATAAATTCTTCTCAAAGACCGAACTGGCCGCGATAAAGGAGAAGCTTTCCGGCGAGGACGGCGACATGATATTCATAGTTGCCGACAAGGAGAGGGTCGCTTATGAGGCTATGTCAGCCTTGAGGAAGTCCCTGGGGCATACGCTCGGCTTGATCGACGAAAAGACCTTCAGCTTCCTGTGGGTCACGGATTTCCCGCTGTTTAAATATAACGACGAGGAGAAACGGTGGGAGTCGGAACACCATCCGTTCACGTCCGTCCATCCCGACGACATCGGACTCCTCGAAGAGGGAAACGCTCTCGACAAGATCCGCTCCAGGTCCTATGACCTCGTCATAAACGGCACAGAGATCGGGTCGGGGTCGATAAGGATCCATGAGCGGAAATTGCAGGAACTGATCTTCAAAACGATAGGCATAACGGATGACGAGGCCAAGATGCGGTTCGGCTTCCTGCTCGACGCCTTTAAATACGGCGCGCCGCCTCACGGCGGTGTCGCTTTCGGGCTCGACCGGCTCATGACGTTTTTAGTCGGTTGCGAGTCTATAAGGGATTGCATAGCGTTTCCAAAGACGCAGAAGGCGTTCTGTCCGATGACGAACGCGCCGTCCGATGTCGATGAAAAGCAGTTGAAAGAGTTGGGTATAAAGATAAAAAAGGAGGGAGTATGAAGCTTGGCTATTTAGTGGCGATCGCCGGCATTGCGGTAGCGCTCGTTGGCTGTGAAAAGATAAGCAAACCTTATATCATGACCGTTGACAGGACCGACCAGGTAGTGCAGGGAAATAAGGGTTACCTCCAGGGGACGCCTCCTCCGTCAGAGGAAAGGGTGGGTCTTAAGAGGTCGCTCATAGCGGTCGATATGGACCTGATCCAGATACAGGGTAAACCCGCGCCGGAGACGGTACTCGTTACAAAACAAGGGAAGAAGACCATATTCCCCAAGACATCTGACAGCGATGAGGAGAAGAATATAAAGTAGGATGCGTTTAAAAGTAGTAAATCTTCATAAGAGTTACTCTATAAACAGCCGGCTTGTAAAAAAGATCGTTTCGCGCATCCTTGAATATTGTAAAGAAACCGGCGCGATAGACCTCGAGTTGGTTTTTTTGAGTAACGCCGGGATAAAGGTCTTGAATAAAAAGTATAAGGGCGCGCCCGGACCTACGGATGTTTTGAGTTTCGATCTTAGCGGTAAGACGTTCGGCATGGAAGCGCCCCTCGTAGCTTCGATATTCATATCGATAGACATGGCCTTCAAAAATTCGAAGGTCTTCGGCGCGGCGCCGGAAGAAGAGCTCACTCTTTACATGATCCACGGCATCCTGCACCTTCTCGGTTATGATGACGGGACGGAGAAGGCGCGCGCCAGGATGGAAAAACGGCAGGCAGGGATACTTAAAAGTTTATGCACGAGAGAAGATTTGTCGAAAGTTTTAACGCCGCTGTAGAGGGCTTCATCTACGTCCTTAAGACGGAGCGCAATATGCGCGTCCACTTTCTGGCCGCCTTCTTCTTTATTCTCCTGGGAATATACCTTAACTTTTCATATATGGAGACGCTGGCGCTCTGTATAACCGTGATGCTCGTCCTGGGAAGCGAGATGATAAATACGGCTATCGAGCTTATCGTCGATATGATAAAGGTCGATTTTCATCCTATCGCGAGGATAGTCAAGGACGTTTCGGCCGGGGTCGTACTGCTTACGTCCGTAAACGCGGTCGTGGTGGGGTATATGCTCTTCTCGCGGAAGCTGCCGTTCAACGTAGCCGAAGCCACGGCCAATATACGGAGCTCGCCGTGGCACGTCACGTTCATAGCCCTTATCATCGTCTTCGGCGCCACGATCATCGGCAAGATACTTTTTGGCAGGGGGACGCCGCTCCGGGGCGGCATGCCGTCCGGGCACTCGGCGATAGCCTTTGCCATCTGGACGGTGATAATGTTTTTGACCAATAATTCCATCGTCATCGTTTTGACATTTTTGATGGCGTTCCTCATCGCAAGACACAGGATAAAAGATTCCATCCATACCGTATGGGAAGTTGTCGTGGGCGCCGTTATGGGGGTCCTCCTTACAACCTTCGTATTCCAGGTTTTCCGCTAGAGATAAGAGATCTAAAATGGCAATACAGAAGACCGAAGGCATTCTTTTACGGCGGCAGGACCTGCGCGAGACGAGCCTCATACTTACTTTCTACACAAAAGATTTCGGCAAGATAAAGGGCATAGTGCGCGGCGTCCGCGGCCCTCGTTCCGCCTGCGGCGGCGCCAATATGGAAATATTCGCGCACGATGAAGTTGTCTTTTACGAGCGGCGGAGAAGCGACATCTTTACCATTTCGCAATGCGACCTTCTCGATTACTTCGCGCCCGCCCGGGAATCCCTGGAAAGGCTCTCCTATGCTTCGTATCTGGTAGAGCTTTTGGATTCCGTAACGGCGCTTGGCGATAAGAATGAAGAGGCGTTCGATCTTCTCCTGAACAGCCTGAGGCTTTTAAGCAGCTGCAGCCCGCGGAGGGTCGCGAGGATATTCGAGATAAGGCTTCTCCATATATTGGGGATCATGCCCACGTTCGGGGAATGCGCGAATTGCGCTAAAGAGGTAGGCGCAGGCAGCCGTTTCAGCATACGGCACGGCGGCCTTATCTGCAAGAAATGTCTGGATTCGGACAGGGAAGCGCGCCCCATCATGCAGGGCACGGTCAACTTCATCGAGCATATACGGACGCTGCCTTTTGAGCGTGTGGCGCGCATAAAGGTCGCTGCGGAAGTCGGCGTTGAGCTAGAGCGCATATTGCGCAAGTTCCTCGATTTCCATATCGAGCGCCGTCTGAAGACGGTAGAATTTTTAAAAAAGATCGCGTAGTAAAATTTTTCGATGCAGCAACAGCATATGCTGTGCCGAGTGGTTCGTAAACCTCGGGGTTGTGCTTCGCAGGGACGCGCAAATTTTAACCATGTAAAATTTGCGCTCGGAAAAAATTGCTCGGACGCTGCCTCGCAATTTTTACGCCCTGCTCGCCTCGCTTCGCTCGGCGAAGCGGGCTTAAGCACGAACCCCTCGGTTTCCGACCACATCGCCACAGCACATTACAGCAGAACGAAAAATTTGCGTTGCTCATTTTGCTTGAAAAGTTTAACGGCCCATGTTAGGATATAAGCAATTCAGGAGTTAAATACAATTTATGCAGCAAACGCAGCAGCAGGATACGATGGAGAAGATAGTCTCGCTTTGCAAGAGGCGGGGATTCATCTTCCAGTCTAGCGAGATATACGGCGGCCTTGCCAGCACATGGGATTACGGCTCGCTTGGCGCCGAGCTCAAGCGCAATCTTAAGAACGCATGGTGGACATCCAATGTCTACGAACGCGAGGACGTAGAAGGCCTGGACGCCTCGATCCTTATGCGCACCGAAACATGGATGGCTTCCGGCCATGTTACCAACTTCGAAGATACGTTGGTAGACTGCAAGGCCTGCAAGAAACGTTTTAAGATCGAGCATGTCACCGGTAAAAAGTGCCCCGAGTGCGGCGGCGAATTGACCGAGGCGCGCCAGTTCAATCTCATGCTGAAGACCCACCTCGGCCCGGTCGAGGATACGGGCAGCCTGACATACTTAAGGCCCGAGACCGCTCAGGGCATATTCGTTAACTTCCAGAACGTAGTCACTTCGATGCGCCGCAAACTTCCTTTTGGCATCGCCCAGATCGGCAAATCATTCCGTAATGAGGTCACGACCGGTAATCTTACGTTCCGCTCGCGCGAATTCGAGCAGATGGAGATAGAGTTTTTTGTTAAGCCCGGTACGGACGAAGAGTGGTACGAGAAGTGGGTTAGCGACAGGTTCGACTGGTATATTTCGCTAGGCATGAATAGAGAGAACCTGCGCAAACGCCAGCACGAAAAGAAGGAGCTTGCCCATTACGCGAAGGCCTGCACCGACATCGAATACAAATTCCCGTTCGGGTGGTCGGAGCTCGAAGGCATAGCCAACAGGACCGATTTTGACCTTAAGCAGCACATGCGCTTAAGCGGCAAGAGCCTGGAATATTTTGACGAAGAATCGAAGGACAGGTATATCCCTTTTGTCATAGAGCCTTCGGGCGGGGTCGACAGGTCTATCCTTGCTTTCCTTACGGATGCGTATAAAGAAGAAGAGGTGCGGGGTGAAAAGCGCGCGCTGCTGGCGCTCAACAAGAAGCTGGCCCCGATAAAGGTCGCGATATTGCCGCTTCTCAGGAACCGGCCCGATATCGTAAAGCTGGCCAAAGACATTTTGCATGATCTGAAAGGGTCTCCCGCAATAGGCGGGAAGGTGATGTATGACGATACTGCTTCGATAGGAAGGCTATACAGGCGGCAGGATGAGGTAGGCACGCCGTTCTGCATAACCGTAGATGTGGATTCTATGAGCGACAGGAAGGTGACCGTTCGCGACAGGGACACGATGAAGCAGGATCGTATTGGAGTTGATAAAGCAGGAGAATATCTGGAGGAGAAATTTAATGAAAAGCAGTAACGCGGCGGTTTTGGTCGATGGTCCGGCAACTGGTGCCCGGATCGCAAATTTGAAAGGAGCGGCAGTAAAGATGGGTAGTTCGAGTAAAAAATATGTTTACTTCTTCGGCGGCGGTAAGTCAGACGGAAATGAATCTATGAAAAATCTCCTGGGCGGCAAAGGGGCCAATCTTTGCGAGATGGCGGGCCATCCGAAATTAAGATTGCCCGTACCTCCGGGATTCACAATAACCACAGAGGTCTGCACCGCTTATTACAAGAACAAAAAAAATTATCCGCGGGAGCTAAAGGACCAGGTGAGCGCCGCGATGGCAAAGGTCGAGAAGCTCATGGGGAAGAAGTTCGGCGATCCGTCGAACCCGCTTTTGGTCTCCGTGCGAAGCGGCGCGCGCAAGTCGATGCCGGGCATGATGGAGACGGTCCTGAACGTAGGCCTTACCGAGAAGACGATAGCGGGGCTCATTAAGCATACCGGCAACGAGCGCTTTGCGTACGATGCCTATCGCAGGCTCATCATGATGTATTCCGACGTCGTAATGGAAAAGGCAGCCGGCATCGAGCCGAAGGGCGGGAAGGGCATCCGGAAGATCCTCGACGAGAAACTAGACCAGGTCAAACGCTCTAAGGGATATAAGATCGATACAGACCTTACGGCAGCCGATCTCAAGACCCTTGTGGCAGATTTCAAGAAGACGGTAAAGGATGTGTTGGGCAAGCCATTCCCCGACAACGCGGAAGAGCAGCTGTGGGGCGGGGTAGGCGCGGTATTTTCCAGCTGGAACGGCAAGCGCGCGGTAGAGTACCGCAGGATCGAGAAGATCCCGGACGAGTGGGGTACCGCCGTCACCGTCCAGACTATGGTCTTCGGCAATATGGGCGATGACTGCGCTACGGGCGTGGCATTCAGCCGTAACCCGGGCAATGGCGAGAACCAGTTCTACGGCGAGTATTTAGTGAATGCGCAGGGCGAAGACGTTGTCGCCGGCATCAGGACGCCCGGCCCTATCAACGATTATTCGAAGAACGACCAGAGCAAGCAGCTTCCGACCCTTTCGAAGATCATGCCGAAGATATATAAGGAACTCGACAGTATCCGCACGCGTCTTGAAAATCATTACAGGGACATGCAGGATATCGAGTTCACTATCGAAAAAGGCAAGCTCTTTATGCTGCAATGCCGCGTCGGGAAACGTAACGGCGTTTCCGCGGTGCGCATGGCGGTAGATATGTATAAGGATAAGTTCATTAACGCCGAAACGGCGATCATGCGCGTTGCGCCGAACCAGCTCGTAGAGCTCCTGCTTCCCATGCTCGATCCGAAAGCGGAACTCTCGACGCCTCCGATAGCCAAAGGGTTGCCGGCGGGTCCGGGCGGCGCTATGGGCCGGGCCGTCTTTACGTCGAAGGATGCCGTCGAATGGGCCTCCAGAGGCGAAAAGGTGATCCTTGTCCGCGAAGAGACATCGCCTGAGGATGTCGACGGTATGCATAAGGCCCAGGCTATTTTAACAAGCAAGGGCGGCATGACCTCGCACGCCGCGCTCGTAGCGCGCGGATGGGGAAAATGCTGTATCGTCGGCTGCACCGATTTCGAGATCGCGGATGACGACAGATCGTTCAAGACCAAGAAGGGCACCGTCGTCAAGGAAGGCGATTGGATAAGCCTGAACGGGACGAAGGGGCTTGTCTATAACGGTAAGCTTCCGCTGGTCGACGTAGACCTTGATAATAACAGGTCATATACGGAGCTGATGAAGCTCGTCGATAAAGTGCGCGTCTTAAAAGTCAGGACGAACGCGGATACGCCAAAGGACGCTACTCAGGCAATGAAGTTCGGCGCTGAGGGCATAGGATTATTCCGCACGGAACACATGTTCTACGGCGAGGACAGCGATAAGCCCCTATTCCTTCTCAGGAAGATGATAATGTCGAAGAACCTGGAGGAGAGACGTAAGGCGCTTGACGAATTGTTCCCATTTGTTAAGAGCGACGTGAAGGCTACCGTCGAGGCGATGAAGGGATATCCTGTAACCATAAGACTTCTCGATCCGCCGCTCCATGAATTCGTTCCGCATGACGAGAGTAAATTACAGGCGCTCGCAAAAGATCTAGGCGTCGATATGTCCGAGCTCAACAAGCGTGCCGAAGGCTTACGCGAGAACAACCCGATGCTGGGCCACAGGGGCGTGCGTCTCGGGATCACGTATCCGGAGATAACCGAGATGCAGGTGCGCGCTATCCTGGAGGCGGCGGCGGAGCTTATTAAGGAAGGCAAGAAGGCCGTTCCGGAGATAATGATACCGGTTACGTGCACAAAGGCCGAATTGGACAGCCAGAGGGCCATAGTCGAAAGGGTGGATGAGGAAGTCCGTGAAAAATTCGGACTGAAGAAGTTGTCCTACATGTTCGGGACGATGATCGAGATCCCGCGCG
Source organism: Candidatus Omnitrophota bacterium (assembly GCA_029004355.1). Classification (GTDB taxonomy): domain Bacteria; phylum Omnitrophota; class Gorgyraeia; order 2-01-FULL-45-10; family 2-01-FULL-45-10; genus FEN-1322. The sequence continues at coordinate 9,663 of JAQURV010000019.1, read as the reverse complement.
CGGCATTGCAGGCGGGCAAGATGGCCGAGACGGCCGAATTCTTCTCGTTCGGGACGAACGATCTTACGCAGATGACGTTCGGTTTCAGCCGCGACGACATAGGCTCATTCCTCCCGGACTATATCAACGAAAAGATATTACCGGCCGATCCTTTCCAGACGATCGATCAGGACGGAGTAGGTGAGCTTATGAAACTCGGTATCGACCGCGGCCGCGCTACGCGCAAGGACCTGAAGGTCGGTATCTGCGGCGAACATGGCGGCGACCCGGATAGCGTTAAATTCTGCCATCGTGTCGGCATGAATTATGTGAGCTGTTCACCGTTCCGCGTCCCAATAGCGCGTCTTGCGGCAGCGCAAGCCGCGGTGGAAGGTAAAACTAAAAAGTAGTGAATGGTGAATAGTGGAGATTGGATAGGTTAGTAAGATGGCCTGTTTGGTTTTTAATTATCAACCTATTCACTATGCACTATTCACTATACACTCAAGTCAGGATAACTGAATTATGGATGCCATACGACTGTATCTGAAAGACATAAAGAAACTCCCTCTCCTTACGCCTGAGGAAGAGATATCCCTCGCGAACAAAATAAAGAGGGGCGATAAACAGGCGCGCGCCAAGATGATCCAGTCCAACCTCAGGCTGGTCATCAATATCGCCAAAAAGTATTCTCACCTCGGCGTCTCGATGATGGATCTCATCGAAGAGGGGAATATGGGGCTTATGAAGGCGGTCGAGAAGTTCAATCCGAAAAAAGGCTACAGGTTCTCCACATACGCGGCCTGGTGGATAAGGCAGTATATCTCGAGGGCCATCGCGAATCAGGGGAAGACCGTCAGGATGCCGGTCTATATCATAGAGCTTCTCATGCGTTTCAAGAAAGTCCAGGAGCACCTGACGAATTCCCTGAAACGGAAGCCGCGGCTAAATGAGATCGCGAAACGGATGGGCCTGCCCATGAAGAGGGCAAAACAGCTCCACAGGATGGCTTCGGGCACTTCCAGCCTCAACGCGCCTGTAGGCACTGAAGGGTCCACGGAATTTCTTGATCTCATCGAAGACGAGAACATGGTCTCCGCCGTCGACGAGCTCTCTAACTTCCTGACGCAGGAGAGGATCAATCTTCTCCTGGAAAAGATGTCGAAGAGGGAGCAGAAGATACTTAGCCTTCGGTTTGGCTTAAAGGACGGCGTGCCCCACACCCTGAGGGACACGGCAAAACATTTCGGCATTACAAGGGAACGGGTCCGGCAGATCGAGTCGGCCGCCATGCGCAAGATGCGCGAGATGATGGTGCAGCAGGAAAAAGAGACGGTGCTCAGGCACAAATAGGGGAGATAAGCATGAACGAACTCAAATCTGCTATCCGCGATATCCCGGGATTCCCGAAAAAGGGCATAATATTCAAAGATATCACGACCTTATTGAAAGATAAGGATAGGTTCAGGCAGGCCGTGGACTTATTCGCCGAAAAGTTCAAAGATAAAAAGATCGACGTCATCCTTAGCGTTGAAGCCAGAGGTTTTATATTCGGGGCCGCGCTTGCGTATAAACTTGGCGCCGGGCTGGTCCCTGTCAGGAAGAAGGGCAAGCTCCCCTTCAAGACCTATTCGGTGACTTACGAATTGGAATACGGCAGCGATACGCTCGAGATCCACCAGGACGCGTTCAAAAAAGGCGATCATATATTAATAGTGGACGATCTCCTTGCCACCGGCGGAACCAGCAAGGCCGTGATAGAGCTTATCGAAAAGATGGGCGGAAAGATAGAGGGGCTCGCGTTCCTGATCGAGCTCCTTCCCCTTAAGGGCCGCGATAAGTTTAAAGGTTATAACGTCATCTCGCTTATCCAGGACGAATACTGCTAGAATAACTCCGTAAAAATAATCCCGCCTGGTTTGACATTTGTGATTATGTCATGTATACTTACTTTAAATATATTTACGAAAGGAGAAAAAATGTTCAGAAGGGATAATGCAATCATTTTAAGCGTGCTGGTAGTTTCTATTATCTGTTTTGGCTTCAGTGGTAGCGCTTATGCGGGTAACGGGACACGTCTTCTTGGATTCAGCGCAAGGGATTCGGGTATGGCCGGCGCTACTACCGCCTCGTCGGAAGATACGTCGTGCCTGGTAAGAAATCCTGCGGGTCTTGTACGGATCGGGAACAGGATAGACGCGGAGTATCTTAATCTGCTGCCTCACGACGTTACAATGCATACGGAAGGACCGGCTAACGTGATCGGAGCCCAGCCTCTGGCAAACGTAGATCACAGGCAGAAGAGCACTATCAACTATATACCGGCTGAGGATGTGGGAATAAGTTACCGCATTCCCGGAACGGATAAATATCCCGTAGCGGTGGGATGTGGCATATTTTCGATGGCGGGGATAGCGCTCAACTATCCTTGTCCCAGGATCAACCAGGCATTCGTCGGCGCCTACGACAGGATGATGTATTTAGTGAGCACGAGGATCGCGCCTGGCATAGCGGTGGCGTTTAATGACAAGCTCTCTTTCGGCGCTACCGGCAATATAGGACTGCAGGGCATAAAGTCGGATCTGGCGACAAGTACCTTCGATGGAGCTAATTTTACGTACCCGGAGACGGCAGGTTCATCGAAGTGGGACTTCGTGCCGGGCGGCGGGTTTACGGTGGGTCTTCTTTACCAGTTCAATAAGATGCTTGGTCTCGGAGCGTCTTTCGAAAGCCCTACATGGATGGGGCACCATTATAAATACAAAGACACGCTTCCTGTTATTGATGAGCCGCCGGTCATGAATGTCGGTTTGTCTTTCAAGCCCGTAAAGAATTTCGAGTTTACTTATGATACCCGGTATATCAACTGGACGAATGTGAAGCTTGCCGGGGAAGGGCCGGGGAACGGCGGCTTTGGATGGCAGGACCAATGGGTATTCGCGGTAGGCGGCGAATATACTTTTAAAGACAAGAAAGATAACGATAAATTTAAATTCCGCCTTGGCTATAATTACGGAAAATCTCCCGTACAACCGCACGTTGTGTTCGCGAATGCGCTGCTGCCTATAATTATGGAGCATCATCTCACTACCGGGTTCTCTTACTTTTTGACACGAGACCTTTCGTTTGACTTTGTGTGGGAGCACCACTTTAAGAATTTTATGGTGGATAATGGTACGGGTGACCAATATAGCAGATTCGGCGCCGGGACTGAAGTAACTGCGGCCGCGGACGTAATAGGGGTCGGGTTAGGTTATAAATATTAACGAATAGAGTGTAAAATTTAAAAAGGGGCCAGAGACGGATCTGGCCCCTTTTTATTTTCTGTTTACACCTTTCCGAAAAGTTGTTATAATCAACGGACATCTAAAAAAATGTGCCCCTGTAGCTCAGATGGATAGAGCACAGGTTTCCTAAACCTGGTGTCGCCCGTTCGACCCGGGCCAGGGGCGCCATTTTTGCAGGAGAAAATTTATGATCGACCTACATACGCATACGCTTTTTTCTGACGGCGAACTTTTGCCGAGCGAATTGGTGAGGCGCGCGGAGGTCAAAGGCTACACGGCGATAGCTTTGACCGATCACGTGGATCCTTCAAATATCGATTTTATCCTGCCGCGGATCGTAAAGGTCTGCAAGGTCTTGAACCGCTTCTGGAAGATCCGCGCGATCCCCGGGGTTGAGATCACGCATGCGCCGGTCCAGCAGATAAAAGGCCTGGTAAGATTTGCGCGAAGGCACGGCGCGAAAGTTGTCGTTGTCCATGGCGAGACGATATCGGAACCGGTTATACCGGGCACAAACAGGGCGGCGATAGAGGCAGGGTGCGATATCCTGGCCCATCCCGGGATCATTACAAAGAGCGATGTCGAGCTTGCCGGGAAGCGTGGCGTGTATCTGGAGATCACGACTCGCAGGAATCATTCCCGCACAAATAAGAGATTGTTTAAGATGGCAAAAAAGGCCGGCGCTAAACTCGTCCTAGATAATGATGCGCACGGCGAGGGGGATCTGGTCAGCCGGCCAAGGGCGATCCGTATTTTACAAGGCCTTGGAATGACGCAACTCGATATATATCAGATATTTAAGAATTCCGAGCATATTGTTAAGAACAAAAGTTGATTTTATCTTGACAAATTTTCGGCCTGTGGTATACTTTATTAACAAAAGTTAGTTCGCCTATAACACCATAGATAACTTAAATCTTGGCAAAGAGGAGGTGGTGGATTAAAAAGCCCTAGGTTATCAAGATGTGGTGATGTAGATAAAGCAATAGAAAATATATAGAAGGGCTTCGATAATTATCAAACAGCCTGGCGCAAAGCCCAAACTTTGAAATATATTTATTTATAAAGAGATCCTTTAAAAGGAGGAATCATGAAGTTTTTGAAAATTATTTGCGTTTTAGCGATAACGCTTTGTCTTGCAGGAAGCGTATACGCCGAAACACAGAGCGTGAAGGTCAGCGGTGATCTCACGATGAGAGGCATCTACAGAGATCAGTACAGCTTGCTTACCAGCGTCAACGAAAACCCGCAAACGAACGCCAGCGCTCAGGGCGGTCCCGTTACGGGCGTTGATGGAACGAACCAGAGCTGGGCCATGACGGTTGCCGCAGTCGAAGTCGATGCGGATCTTACCGACAACGTGACCACGGTAATAAGGATGTTGAACCAGAGAGATTGGAACGTCAACCAGAACATGAATCAGACAGGCGGTCCCAATAACCTTATTCCTAATGGCCGCGGCGGCTATGTACCGAATACGGATGAGTTCAACGTGATGGTCGATCTGGCGTATGTGCAGTTGAAGAATTTCATCTACTCACCGCTTACGCTGACGATAGGTCGTCAGGACCTATGGTTCGGTAAAGGATTCATCATTGGCGCGAACCAGCAGAATCCCGGTAACCCGCTGGCAGTAGCGGCGCCGAATATTTTCGGAACAACCGGCGCGCCGAATACCATCGTTCCCGGAAACCTGTCGGCTCCGGAATATACGGCCATCAATTCGTTCGATTCAATAAAGGCCGTATTGGATTATGACCCATGGACGATCACGGGCGTATACGCGCTCATTTACGAAGATAGCGTACAGGCGCGTGATAATGTAGACCTGTGGGGCGTGAATGTCGGCTATAAGTTCAATAAGATGAACGGCGAAGCCGAAGGTTATTGGTTCTACAAAGCCGATCGTGAAGTTTCCATGCAGACGGATCTCAAGAGCAACAGCAATGACGTTCATACCGTAGGATTAAGGGGTAGTTTTGATCCGATCACATGGATCACGCTCGCCGGTGAAGCCGCTGTCCAGGGTGGCGAATATGTAGGTAACGGATGGCAGAACAGCTCGAGAAGCCGCTTGGCCTTAGGTCTCGACTTCAGCGCTGAGTGTAAATATTTCACGGATAAGTATTCGTGGAAGCCGAAATTCGGCGCGGAGTACATCTACTACTCTGGAAATAAGCCGGAAGATTCAGTCACGAGAGCTAGCGGAGTTTACAATGGTTGGGATCCGATGTATAGAGGTAAATACGATTCCGCCATCCGTGAATTTGTCGGTAAGTTCTACGCGACCGCGAGATATCCCGTAAGACAGGATAATGCGCAGTCCGTAGCGGACGATTCACGCACGAACCAGAATCAGATTATATTCCTTGGCAGTTTACAGCCTATGGATAGCCTGACATTAAAGGCTAACTATAACCTGTTCTGGAACGATAAGGCTTATATCGACACGCCTCCTCTCACAGGCCGTTTTGCGCAGGGTTATGACAAGACGAAGGGTTTCGTCGGTCAGGAACTTGACCTGTCGGCCAATTGGGACTACACCGAAGATGTGAGCTTTAACCTTCTCGCCGGATGGTTCATTCCCGGTGAAGTGTATTATGACGGCAAGGATGCCACAGCTACGGATCTGGTTGGTTCAGTGAAAGTAAGCTTCTAAGTAGTGCGTTTTGCGAAAAAGCCCCGCTCGGTTTCGAGCGGGGCTTTTTTGTTTGACTTTAGGCGAGGTTCAAAATAGAATAGTATGGCATGAAGTATAGTCATAGAAAGAGGCTCATCAGAAGGTGGGCCCTGTTAATATCTTTAGGCCTGATCGTATTTTTAGTCCTGTTCTTCCGCCAGAATATCGAGCTCATGCGAAAAGGTCGCGGTGGCGTGGGACTTAAATGCGATATTGCCAAGAAATTCTCTTTTTCCGGCGAAGATACCCTGAAGGAATGGGAAGAGAAGGTCTTCAAGAACAGGGTAGTATATAAGATAGAGAAGAGCGAAGATCTTTCATACGTAAGGGCGACCAGCAATAACGCGGCCTCTGCTTTATATTACAAGATCGACCTTGATGCTAAAAGCAGGCGGCCTGTGGTGGCGTGGAGATGGCGGGTCGAAAAGTTCCCGACAAAGAAGAATCCGGAATCCCTTGAGGCAGAGAACGAAGATGACTTTGCGGCAAGGGTTTATGTTATATTTCCCGCGATGTTCATAACAAACTCGAAGGTTTTAGAATATGTCTGGTCGGAGACCCTCCCTGTGGGGACCACAGGCACAAGCCCTTATTCCAAAAATATCAAACTCATCGTTCTTGAACAGGGGTTGCCGAAGGATAAGGAGTGGTTTACCGAAAAAAGAGACGTATACGAGGACTACATAAAACTGTTCGGCCGGCCGCCGGAATATAATTTAGGCGCGGTCGCTTTTATGACCAATACCGAGCATACCGGCACGCTCGCGGATGCCATGTACGATGAAATAGAGACAGGTTATAAAGAGTAGGGCAAAAGGGCCAAAAATAAGGGGGTGGGAGGAGTGAGAGTTAAATTCTTAAGAACGAAGTACCTTACAGGCAGCCGGATACAGCTTCACTATTTGGCGCTGCTCATGATCTCGATCATAGTGCCTTTGGTGTTCTCGATCGCGTGTTTGTATTATCTTGTCTTTAAGATAATGGCGGAACAGCTGGGGATACCGGAGTATATCGCGCTGAATCTTTTCCCGGTAATACACAAGATCAATATGATACTCCTGGTAGGGATGCCGCCTCTCTTTTTGATCCTTATACTCTGGGGTATAGTGCTCTCGCATCGTTTTGCGGGCCCTATCGAAAGGCTCCAGAGGGAGTTGAAAAAGATAGCGCACAGCCGGGATTACAGTATCAGGCTTCGCGTCAGGAAAGGCGATGACATTAAGCCGATCGCCGATGGCATAAATGAGCTCCTGGACAGCATAGAGAAGAAATAATATGGCAAATATCAGTCCGCTTGCACAGATAGCCAAGGGCGCCAGGATATCGGATGGCGTCGAAATAGGGCCCTTCGCGATAGTGGAGGATGGGGTCGTAATAGAGTCCGGCGTCAAGATATGGCCGAACGCTTACATCTGCGGCGGTACCGTTATCGGCGAGGGTACCGAGGTGCATATGGGAGCGGTCTTGGGGGACCTGCCGCAGGACCTTTCCTTCGATAAAGCGAAGAAGACGGGCCTTGTCATAGGCAAGAGATGCGTCATACGGGAACACGCTACTCTTCACCGGAGTACCATCGAAGGCTCACCCACCGTTGTCGGGAACGACTGCTATCTCATGGTCTCCTCCCACATAGGCCACGATTGCCATGTCGGGAACAATATCATAATCGCGAATGGCGCGCTTCTGGCCGGACACATCACGGTAGAAGACGGCGCGTTCATTTCGGGCAACGTCGTTATTCACCAATTCTGCCGTATCGGCCGCCTGGCGATCATAGGCGGGTTTAGCGCCGTAAATAAGGATGTCCCGCCTTATATGCTTGTCAGGGGGCCGTCGATCGTAAGGGCGGTCAATATAATAGGCTTAAGGCGGGCGAAGTTCCCGCGCGAACTGATACGTAATATAAAGGAAGCCTTTAAACTGCTCTATCTATCCGGCCTTAATACCGCGCATGCTTTGGAAGCGGTGAAAAAACTTGCGCCGTCGGATGAGATGAACCACCTGATAGAGTTCATCCGATCCTCGAAACGGGGGATATGCAGATCCAAAGAAGACGATGCGGAATCCTTCGAGTAGCGTATAATAAATTATACGAATTTTATGGTCCCCAGCACTGGTGGCCGGGGCGCAGCCGTTTTGAAGTCATCATCGGAGCTATCCTTACCCAGAATACCGCATGGCGTAATGTCGAGAAGGCGATCAAGAACTTAAGAGCCGCCGGCTGCCTGTCGTCCCCTTCAAAATTTCATAATATCACCGCGAAAAGATTATCACGCCTCATCCGGCCGGCCGGTTACTATAACGTAAAAGCAAAACGCCTTAAGAACTTTACCGGTTATCTGGTGAAAAGATACGGCGGGAGCCTGGATAAGTTAGCGAGAGTGGAGACCGGCCGCCTTCGCCGGGAACTTCTTGAGGTGAATGGGATCGGTCCGGAGACGCGCGACTCCATATTGCTCTACGCGTTCATGCGTCCCGTTTTTGTGGTAGACGCTTACACCAAGAGGATATTTTCGAGACACGGCCTGGTTACCCGCGGCGCAAGCTATGAGTCGGTCCAGGCTCTTTTTACGAAGAATTTGCCGCCGGAAGTGAATATCTTCAACGAATATCACGCGCTCATAGTGAGGCTGGGTAAAGATCATTGCCGGAAGAGGCCGAGATGCGAAGAGTGTCCGCTGAAGAGCGTGAAATTACTTGCAAAACATTTGTGGTGATAATATAATATTGAAAATTAGGGAGGACCCTATGCCTAAGAAGAAGAGGATCGTTAAGAAATCCGTTAAGAAGTCTAAAGTTGTAAAGAAGAAAGCGGTAAAGCCGGCGAAGAAGCGCCGAGCCGCCGGGAAGCCCAGATCGAAAGCGGTAAAGGCGAAGACTTCGGTGGCGAGCATGGTGAAGGTGGGGGAGGTTACGCATTACTTCCCGCAGGTTAAAGCAGCGGCCCTGCTGGTCCTTAAGGATAGCATTAAAGTCGGCGATGAGATATACATCAAAGGGCATACGACCGACTTCAAAGAGCGGATCGCCTCTATCCAGCTTGACCGCACGCCTATACAGGAAGGGAAGAAGGGGCAGGAGATAGGGCTCCTGGTAAAGAAACGCGTAAGGATAGGCGACAGCATATACAAATTATAAAGAAGGTGTATTGGTGAACAGAAACTACAGGAAGATCTTACTCGGGTTGGGATTAGATTCCAAAGACGGCCATGTCAGGATAACGAAGGGCGATAACTTCCGCCTCGTCGGCGGATCGGAAGAGACGCATGAGATGATGCAGGAGAAGGCCATAAAATTTAACGAACAGCTCGATAAGCGACACAAGAGGCTTGACGACATAAATGAGGTAGAATTTCGGGATATATCCAAGGCTATAGGGCTTAAGATACCCGGGAATGAGTGCAAAGGATGATGTAGTCCCGCCGGGAGTGAGATCAGGGGGCTGGACGATCTGCGGGACTCGAACAACAACAAGTCGGAGAATATAATGGCAAAGATCAATATAGACGATTCATTATGCACCGGTTGCGGGCTCTGTGCCTCCACTTATCCGGAAATTTTCGAGATAGGCGATGACAATGTAGCGCGCGTGATAGCAAAGTCCGTATCCAGCGACGCGAAGGAAGTGGCTGACCAGTGTCCAGTCAGCGCCATAAGCATTCAATAATCGGAATAAGCGGCAGTCCCCGCCGGCACGGCAACTCCGAGATCCTGCTG
>JAQURV010000018.1 GCA_029004355.1 Candidatus Omnitrophota bacterium | reverse complement strand
CACCGAGCGCATATTGCGTATGGTGATAACAAGCTCTATCAGCTCCTTCATCCCGGCCTCAACCTCTTTAGATATCATCTCCTCCCGGAGATGCGGCCACGGCTGTGTCATTATGAAATCGTCTCCCGGTGTTACGCGCGGCAGCTTTTGCCATATCTCCTCGGTAACGAAAGGCATGATTGGATGAAGCATGCGTAAAGACTTCTCCAGGACCTTATAGAGTATGGTCTGCGACGACTTTTCACCGATCGCGGTCTTCGCGATCTCTATATACCAGTCGCAGAACTCGTGCCATACGAATTCATATATCGCGTTCGCCGCCTCGTTGAATTTGTACTCATCCAGGCACTTCGTCACGAACGCGAGCGTCGAATAGAACCGCGACAGTATCCAGCGCTCGGCCAAAGAGAGCTTCGCTTCTTTAAAGAAGACGCACAGGTCGGAGTCGGCCTCGTCCGGCTTAAGGTTCATCAATATGAATCGCGACGCGTTCCAGAGTTTATTCGCGAAGTTCCTGCCCAGTTCGAACTTTCCTTCGGAAAGGAAGACGTCCTGTCCCTGGGCGGTTATCGAAATGATACTGAACCGGAGCGCGTCCGTACCGTATTTGGCGATCACATCCAGCGGATCTATAACGTTGCCGAGCGATTTCGACATCTTGGTCCCGGTAATATCCCTTACCGTGCCGTGGATATATACGTCCTTGAACGGTATCCCGCCCCTGAATTCAAGGCCCGCCATGATCATCCTCGCCACCCAAAAGAATATTATCTCCTGCGCCGTGACGAGCGAGTTTGTCGGATAAAAGTATTTGAGCTCGGGGGTCTCTTTCGGCCAGCCAAATGTAGAGAAAGGCCAGAGCCACGATGAGAACCACGTATCGAGCACATCAGGGTCCTGCTCTATGTCCGTCGACCCGCAGGTAGGACATTTCTCCGGTCTTGTTTTAGAAACGATTATTCCTGTTTGGGATTTTGGATTTGGGATTTGTTCATTCCGCATACAGCCATTACAGTAATAGACGGGTATGCGGTGCCCCCACCATATCTGCCGCGAAATGCACCAGTCGCGGATATTCGTCATCCAGTCGAGATAGACTTTAGTCCAGCGTTCGGGATAAAATTTGACCTTACCCTTCCTGACGACATCGATAGCGCTCTTTGCCAGCGGTTTCATCTTCACGAACCACTGCGGCGAAAGCCTCGGTTCCACCATGGTGTGGCAACGGTAACAATGGCCTACGGCGTGCCGGTGCGCTTCAGATTTTATGAAGAGACCCCTTTCTTTCAAGTCTTCGACGATGGCCTCGCGCGCCTCGAGCCGGTCCATGCCTTCGTAATCCCCGCCCGCGGAATTGATGCTGGCGTCGTCGTTCATAATATTTATCTGCTCAAGACCATGTTTTAAGCCCAATTCAAAATCGACGGGATCGTGCGCCGGCGTGACCTTCAGCGCACCCGTTCCGAACTTCAGGTCGACTACCGGGTCAAATATGACCTTAAGCTCCCTGCCTACAAGCGGCAGGATCACGGACTTGTTTTTAAGTCCCTTGTAGCGCTTATCCTTCGGGTTTACCGCTATGGCAACGTCACCCAGCATCGTCTCGGGCCTTGTAGTCGCGACGATCACGAATGCGTCGTTCTCGCCCTTGATCGGATATTTGATATGATAGAGCATCCCGTCAACGTCTTTATGCTGCGACTCCTCATCGGATAAGGCCGTCTGGCAGCGCGGACACCAATTGATAATATAGTTGCCGCGGTATATAAGGCCTTTTTCGTAAAGCCTCACAAAGACTTCGAGCACCGCCTCGGATAGCCCTTCGTCCATAGTAAAGCGAGTCCTCTGCCAATCGCACGAACATCCCAGTTTCTTCAGCTGGCGTATTATCGTCGAGCCGTACTCCTCGCGCCACTTCCAGACTTCCTCTATGAATTTTTCCCGGCCGAGGTCCTGCCTCTTCTTGCCCTCTTTAGCCAGCTTGCGCTCCACGACATTCTGCGTCGCTATGCCGGCGTGATCGGTTCCCGGCATCCACTCGGTCTCGAAACCCTGCATCCTCTTAAACCGTATCAGTATATCCTGAAGCGTGTCATTGAGCGCATGGCCCATATGAAGGATGCCGGTTATGTTCGGCGGGGGGATCACGATCGAATACGGCTTCTTGCCGGCCTTCGGCTCGGAATGGAAGAGCCCTCGGGCCTCCCATTCTGCGTAGATCCTCTCCTCGATGCCTTGCGGATTATATACCTTTGCTAATTCGTCCATATTGCTCCTCAGAAATTTTTCGCTACAGCAGCCGCATGTGATGTGCCAATGTTGTTCGCAGGTACGCGCAATTTTCAGCCATGTGAAAATTGCGCTCGGGTAAAATTTCTCGTACGCTGCCTCGAAATTTTAACGCCCTGCTCGCCTCGCTTCGCTCGGCGAAGCGGGCTCACCACATCGTCACATCACATTCCAGCAGAGCGAAAAATTTATGCCGGCTTCTCCAGCGATATCTTCATATTCTTCAGATCTATCTTCAGGTTGAAACGGCTGAGGAACGTCATGCCCAGGAGGCCGTCGGTAAAGGCGACCCCGCCATCGTCCAGGAGCACGCCCGTCAGAACGTTCTTGACCTCTATATCGTTGATACGGACAGACTTCAATATCACCATCTTCGCCGTGACCGTCCGGCCGCCGGCAAGGTTAAGCGTAGCTATATCGCCGGAGGTGGTCAGGTCAAGCCCGAGTTCCTCGCCTTTTCTACGGGTCAATACTACTATGGATGCGCCCGTATCCAGGACTAGTGTCGCGGCCACCTTGTCATTCAGGACGGTATCGACAAGAATGCTGTGAGTGGTAAGGTCGCGCCTGACATCGATCGCCCCGCGGTTCGCCTCCTCCGCATCTTTCCTCTCGCGTTCTTCGCGAAGCCACTTGTCGTATTCATCAAACCTCTTCCGGCGCTCACGCGAAAACTCCTCTTCGCTCGCCTTCAACTCTTCTCTCTTCTTGTCCCACTTATTGGTCAGCGCTTTGTGTTCGGCATTGCTCGAACGCTCTATCTTCTTTATCTCGCCCATACCGCATCTGATAGTGCCGAACCCTATATCCAGCTCTATGCCGCTCTTGTCCTCATTTTTTATGATGCCCTCTATCGTCCCGCCGTTATTGAAATATACCGTATCCGCAAAGAGAGACTCCGGGATAAAAAGAATGAGAGCGATAATAATTATGACGGCCGATCTTGTCTTCATCTATTTACGATTGGTTTATTTAAGGAGGTGCTTTATTTTTGCCAGAAGCCCCTCTATCTCGAAAGGCTTTGCCACATACGCGTCGGCCCCGCACTCTTTCGCGAGTTTCATATTCGCGGCTCCCGATTTTGCGGTGACAACGATGATCGGTATCTTGGCATATCGCTTATCGTGCTTGAGAAGATTACAGACCCAGTAGCCGTCGATCTTGGGGAGCATCAGGTCGAGCAATATCAGGTCCGGGTTCTCGCGATGCGCCTTCTCCAGACCCTCCTTCCCGTCAACGGCTTCGATCACTTCATAGCCGTTAGACTCAAGCCGCATCTTCATAAAAAGGAGAAGATCGTGCTCGTCCTCGATTACCAGGATCCTGTGCGGTAAAGTTATTCCCATTTGCGCGCCTTGTTCTTCTTATAAAGGTCATCGCCAAGCCATTGTCTGGCGAGGGTATCCTTGTCAACGCCTTTTTGTTCCCAGTCGTATTCCATTATCATGATAGTCTTCAGCATCTTGCCGCATTCTTCTTTCTTCAAGTCAGGATGCTTCGCGTAGAACGCGTCGAGTTTCCTGCAATAAGCTACCGGGTCGCCCTTTATCACAACGCCCTGCGACCGCAAAGATTTAATGTAGCCTTTGACCTCTTCGGCCTTCTGGGCATTGCGCATCTTTACCCAATCGTTCCCGGTAATTAAAGCCGCGCGCAGGGCCGTTTCCGTGTTAAAAAAGAGGACGGCCGAGAGGACAAAAGCGATAGCCGCGGTAAATAATCTTCTCTTCACATATCCCCCTTATTTATAATTTAGAATCTTTCAGGAGTTTATATTCTACGGAATCGACCAATGCCTGCCACGACGCTTCGATGATATTCTCCGATACTCCTATAGTCCACCAGGAATTGTCCTTATCCTGCGATTGGATGAGGACCCTGACCCGGGCAGCCGTCCCCTCCTTTTCATCGAGCACCCTGACCTTGTAGTCGGTAAGGTGCATTTCGTTTAAATTAGGGTAGAACTTTTTGAGCGCCTTCCTGAGCGCGCTGTCCAGCGCGTTGACAGGGCCATCGCCCAGCGAAGCGGTATGTTCAAGTTCCTTGCCGACCCTTAGCTTGATCGTCGCTTCGGTAGCCATCTTCCCGCCTTTTTTCTTTTCGATTATCACCCGGAAATCTTCAAGGTCGAAGAAATCTTTGAACTTCTTCATGACGCGTTTAATGAGCAGCTCCAGCGAACCTTCGGCGGCCTCAAAATGATAACCTTTATTCTCAAGATCCTGCAGGACTTTGAGTATCTTCTTGGTCTTAAGGCTGTCTTTGGGAAGGTCCAGGTCGAGGTCCTCGGCCTTCTTCAGTATCGTAGACCTTCCGGATAGCTCGGAAATGAGAAGCCTCCTGTGATTCCCGACGGAATGAGGATCGGCGTGTTCATAGGTCCTCGGGTTTTTAAGTATGGCGTTTACATGGACGCCCGCCTTGTGCGCAAATGCGCTGTTGCCCACGAACGGCTCGTTGTCGTTCATCTTAAGGTTGGAGATCTCCGCCACAAACCTCGCGACCTCGGTCAGCTGCCGCAATTCCAGGTCCGACACGCAATCGACGCCGAGCTTAAGTTTAAGGTTAGCGATTATGGAAATAAGATTTGCGTTACCGCACCTTTCGCCATAGCCGTTGACCGTGCCGTGCACCTGGACACAGCCCGCCTGGATCGCCGCGATAGAGTTGGCGACCGCCATATCGCAATCGTTATGCGCATGGATACCGAGCGGCGCTCTTATGACCTTTTTTACTTCTTCGATGATCTCGAATACCTGGGACGTCATCGTCCCTCCGTTAGTATCGCAAAGGACGATCCTGTCCGCTCCCGCGCCTTCAGCCGCCTTTAAGGTCTTAAGCGCGTAATCCTTATTGGTCCTGTACCCGTCAAAGAAGTGTTCTGCGTCATAAAAAACGATCCTGTTATTCGCCTTAAGGAACCTGACAGAGTCCTCGACCATCCGGAGGTTCTCTTCCAGGTCGACCTTAAAAACATCCCTGACATGGAGATCCCAGCTCTTGCCGAATATGGTGACATATCTCGTATCTGCGGCGAGAAGCCCCTTCAAGACCTTGTCGGTCCCGGCCTTTGAGTTCGCATGACGCGTACTTCCGAAAGCCACTATCTTCGATCTTTTGAACCTGAGTTTTTTGACGTTCCTGAAGAATTCCATATCCTTCGGATTGGCGCCGGGCCATCCGCCTTCGATAAAATGGATACCCAGGTCATCCAGCTTCTCGACTATCTTCAACTTATCGCTGACAGAAAAAGAGATGCCCTCTGACTGGGCCCCGTCGCGTAGAGTAGTGTCATACAGTTCAATTTTACTCATATATCCCTCTTTAAGCCCGAAATCCTAATATCTAAATTCGAAACAATATCAAAATCCTAATTTTCAATGTTCAAAATATACAGTTTTGAATATTGAGATTTGTGAAATTTGAATTTGTTTAGGATTTCGTATTTAGAATTTCGGATTTATCCTTTCTTTTTCCCTAGCCCGAATTTCTCGTGGATGGCCCTTACGGCCTCTTCGCCCTCGCTCTTCTTGACTACGCACGATATCTTGATCTCGCTTGTAGATATCATCTCTATATTTATACCTTTTTCAGCCAGCGCCTCGAACATATTCGCGGCAACGCCTGAATGGCTCCTCATGCCTATGCCGACGATCGAGACCTTGGCCATGTTATTATCGTATTTCACGTCGCCTGCGCCGACCCTCTTAGAGATCTCCTTTGCGACCTTAATGACCTTATTAAGGTTCTGGCCGGGCACCGTAAAGGAGACGTCGGTGGCCCCGGTCCTGGAGACGTTCTGGACTATCATATCGACATTTATGTCCTCTTTCGCGATATCCTTGAATATCTTCGCGGCTATGCCGGGCTTGTCAGGCACATCGCAGATGGTAACCTTGGCCTCTTCTTTATTTAGCGCAACGCCTGAAACAACAATGTCTTCCATAGCCTTTACCTCCTTGGAAATTATCGTACCTACCTTGTCGGAGAAACTCGATCTTACATGGATGGGCACACCGAACTTCATCGCAAATTCTATAGAGCGCGGCTGCAGCACCTGCGCGCCCAGCGACGCGAGCTCGAACATCTCCTCATAACTTATCCTGTCGATCTTTCTCGCGTTCTTCACTATCCGCGGATCCGTAGTAAAGACTCCTTCTACGTCCGTATACATTTCGCATGACTCAGCGCCCACTACCTTCGCAAGCGCCACCGCCGTAAGGTTGGAGCCGCCCCTGCCGAGAGTGGTTATGTCCTGATTTAAACTGACGCCCTGGAACCCCGCGACTATAACGATCTTGCCCGACCTCAGCCCCTCGACAATACGTTTAGCGTTTATATCTATAATACGCGCTTTTGTAAACGCGTTGTCGGTAATGATGCCGACCTGCGCCCCGGTAAAGGATATGGCGTCTTCGCCGAGCTTGTGGATAGCCATGGTCAGGAGCGCGCAGGAGACCTGTTCGCCGGTAGAAACCAGCATATCCAGCTCACGCTCCGACGGCTCCTCCGTTATCTGGTGCGCAAGCTCGATCAACTTGTCGGTGGAATCTCCGAGGGCGGATACTACGGCGACCACATCGAAACCGTCCCGCCTGGATCTCACAACGCGCTTGGCTACGTTCTGTATCCTCTCGACATCCGCAACGCTCGTGCCGCCGAACTTCTGGACTATTATTGGCTTCGCCATAGGATCGCTAAACCTTCTTGATGAATGCATCTGTCAACGCCGCGCCCGATTTAAACTTCAGCTTACTCAACGCGGCGTTCTTTTCACTGTAATGATCAAAACCGTTATGTTCGATATTCTTGCCCGCCATAGCAAATGGCGCGGCGTCCGAAACGTGTGTCCTGACCGAAACGGGCGTCGCATGATCCGACAGGACCAGTATGCGGAAATCTTTGGTCTCCTTTAGAAAATCCCATACTGCGCCGACTACGAATTTATCAAAATTCTCTATCGCCGTTATCTTAGCTCTCAGGTCGCCGTTGTGGCCGGCCTCATCCGGCGCTTCGACATGGACAAATACGAAATCTTTCCTTTTGAGGACCTCCACAGCATACTCGCCTTTACCCTGATAGTTTGTATCGTAATAACCCGTAGCGCCCGGCACGCTTACGAGCTCCAAGCCTGCGATCTTACCTATGCCGTTCACCAGATCGACTGCGGATATCACCGCGCCTTCGATACCGAACCTCCCTTTGAACGTAGGCATGTTGGGATTGGTGCCCTGGCCCCATAGCCATATCATATTTGCGGGGTTCTCGCCAAGATCGACGCGCACCTTATTGATCTCATGCTTCTCCAGGACAGCCCTCGAGTCCTCCATCAATCTGTTCAACAGGTCCGCGCCTCTGCCCTTAGGAAGATTTTTCGCTATCTCCTGTGCCGTAATATCGTGCGGGGGTGTGCACGATGTCTTTATTAGGCTATCTAGGTCGTCAAGCGATTTCGCCTTTATCAGTAAAAGGTTCCTGTAGCTCTTTCCATGATAGAACCTGATATTATCCGCGCCCAGTTTATCATTAAGGTATTCGATCAGGACCTTGGATTCCTTGTCAGCTATGTGGCCGGCTGAGTAATCGGCCATAATTCCGTTATTGACCGTAACAAGGTTGCAGCGAAAAGCTACCTCGTTCTCTCCAAGCTCAACGCCGATATTCGCTGCCTCGAGCGGGCCGCGGCCGGTATAATATGCCTTTGGATCGTAACCAAGTATCGAGAGATTTGCGATGTCACTGGCGGGCTTCATACCCCGGGGCACCGTCTTTACCAGCCCCACAGCCCCTCTCTTCGCCATTTCGTTTATGTTAGGTATCTTAGCGACTTCAAGCGGCGTCTTATTGCCCAGCTCCGCTATCGGATAATCGCTCATCCCATCGCCGACCAGTATCGCGTACCTCATATTTACATCCCCATCTCTTTAAGCACTAACTCTACCTTCGGTTTTAACACCTTCGGCTTATCGACGCTCGCTATTGCCCTGTCCGGATCTTTCAGTCCATGGCCGGTAAGAACGCAAACTATCTTTACTTTACCGGCTTTCTCAAAGTATCCTTTCTTTGCGAGCTTCAGGATCCCCGCGACACTTGCCGCGCTCGCAGGTTCGACGAATACCCCTTCTTTCGAGGCGAGCAGCTTATATGCCGACAATATCTCTTCATCCGTTACCATATCGATCAACCCGCCGGATTCGTCTCTTGCGGCTTCGGCCTGCTTCCAGCTGGCGGGATTACCTATCTTGATCGCCGTCGCTATCGTCTTGGGTTCTTTCACGGGATGCCCCAACACTATAGGGGCCGCCCCCTCAGCCTGGAACCCGAGCATCTTCGGTAATCTCCCGGATATGCCGGCAGCTCTGTACTCCTTGTAGCCTTTCCAGTATGCCGTAATATTGCCCGCGTTGCCTACGGGGATGGCGTGGAAATCCGGAGCCTCGCCTAATGAGTCGCATATTTCGAACGCGCCGGTCTTCTGCCCTTCGATGCGGTAAGGATTTATCGAGTTGACAAGAGTGATCGGATACTTCGCGGTTATCTCCCTTACCAGCTCAAGCGCGGCGTCGAAATTACCTTCTATCGCTATGACCTTCGCGCCATGGATGAGCGCCTGCGAAAGCTTGCCGAGCGCGATCGCACCCTCGGGGATCAGCACGACCGACCTTAAGCCCGCCCTTGCCGAATAGCATGCCGCGGACGCAGATGTGTTACCGGTCGAAGCGCACATCACGGCCTTCGAGCCTTCTTCCAACGCCTTCGAAATGGCCATGGTCATGCCCCTGTCCTTGAACGAACCGGACGGGTTCAGGCCCTCATACTTAAGGTAGACCTGGACGTCCTTGCCGATAAGCCCGCTTATGTGGCAGGCGTATACAAGCGGCGTATCTCCTTCGTTCAGGCTCACTATCGGCGTCTTGCCGCTGACCGGAAGAAATTTTTTATACTTTTCGATTATACCGCTGCGCATCCTGTCGTCTACCCTTCTACCCTTATCCTGACAGTCTTCTTCTTTATAACGCTCAACCTGTCTATCTCTTTAAGCGCTGCCCTCATATCGCGTTCGCGCGCTTCGTGCGTCATTATGATGACCGGGACTATGCTCGACGCTTTTCTTTGCACCTGGTTAACGCTCGCTATGCTTATGCTGTATTTCGCGAGTATCCCGGAGATCTTCGCGAGGACCCCGGGCTTATCCACGGCGGAAAATCTCAGGTAGTATTTCATGCTCACGTCTTCTATCTTCTTTACGCGGTCTACGTCCTTCCTGAACGTGACGTAATCCGCGCTTTTATAATCATCGGACATATTCTTCGCTATCGAGACGATGTCGCTTACGACCGCGCTCGAAGTAGGCTCGCCTCCCGCGCCGCGGCCATAGAAAAGATTCTCGCCTACGAGATCGCCCTTTACGAATATCGCATTGTAGACGCCGCTGACGTCGGAGAGGAGGTGCTTATGAGGTATCAGGGTCGGGTGGACGCGCAGTTCTACAGATCTGCCCGACCTCTTCGCGATCGCCAGAAGCTTTATCGCGTAACCGTATTCGCGCGCAAATTGGATGTCGCTCGGCTCTATGCCTGTTATGCCTTCCGTATAAATTTCATCCGGCTTCACGGCGATGCCGAAACCGAGGAGCGCAAGGATGGAGAGCTTATGGCAGGAATCTCCGCCGCTTATGTCGAGCCGCGGGTCGCGTTCCGCATAGCCGTTGGCCTGAGCCAGCGCCAGGGCGTCTTTAAAGGCGAGTTTCTCTTCTGCCATCTTCGAGAGTATAAAATTGCTTGTGCCGTTTATAATACCGTAGACGAGGTCTATCCGGTCGGCCACAAAACCTTCTTTCAGGGCGCGTATTATCGGGATGCCTCCTCCGACAGACGCTTCAAATCCGACGCATAGATCAAGGGCGTTCGCCAGCTTGAATATATCCGACCCCGAATCCGACAGAAGCGCTTTGTTTGCCGTAACGACGTGCTTACCCTGCCTCAAGGCCTCCAGCACCACGTCTTTGGCCGGGATCAAACCGCCCATAAGCTCAACGACTATGTCTATCTCCGGGTCGTACAGGACTCTGCTTATAGATCCAGTGAGCACCTTCCGCGGCACCTTCACCGGCCTTTTCTTCCTGAGCTCCTTGTCGCAGATCTTTACGACAGAGATATCGAGCCCGCTCTTCTCCTTCAGGAATTGCCGCCTCGACATGAGCGCCTTGGCAACAGCCGCTCCTATAGTGCCGAAACCTATTATGCCTACCTTTATCTTTCGCATATAATATGCCTTTTTTATAGACTTCTGACCTAAACTGGTCGGGGCGGGCGGATTCGAACCGCCGACCCCTTGCACCCCAAGCAAGTGCGCTAGCCAATCTGCGCTACGCCCCGCCATTTTATGTCTCATTATTATACCAAATATATTATTATATTAAAGGGAATTTTACCAATAAAAAGAGGCCGCATCGTAATTTAAGATGCGGCCCCCTAAGAGGGTTCTGATGCGCAGGATTATGATCCATCAGGTAATTCCGGCAATGCCACGTCTACTGTACCGCCCCCGTCATCGCCTGTCCCGTAATCCGAATCGATCAAAGGAAGCTGCGGCATAGAGGTCTCATTCTGCTGCGTAACAATACTCTCGGATTTTTGCTTTGCCTGAGTTAAGCTTCCGGAAACATCTCCTATCGCTATCCCTGCGACACCTCCGCCCGAGGAACTGACACTTGCAGATACCGCCTTCTTTTCAACAACGGGGATCATCGCTTCTTCGGGTTTTACCGGTGGATTTTCAGGTACAGAGCTTGTCTTGTCCGGCACAAACCGGTCGGTATCATCAAAAGGACGTATATAGTTTGCGGCCGCCGCAGCACCGACCTTGGCTACCGCCTTCTTATCGACCTTGCCTTCCTCGATGGCAAGCAGCTTATTTACAATGCTCTCTTTATGCGCTATCCCGCCCGGAAGCCTGATCCCGCCTTGAGCAAATACGAAAATAGTAATGCTGGCTACAATAATTAAAGCTGCCGCCGAAATTATTAACCATTTCTTATTCATGGGGTCATCTCCTCCTGTATGATACCCTGCCGCGGGGCACTCTTTTTTTCAAGCGCCCCGCGCGGTAAGTAACTTCGTATTACAGCCTGAAACAATCTATGTTCTCGACGATCAGGACGTTGGTCGGTGTATTATTTCCTGTGTCGGGATAAGTTACATAGAGCGTATTCATAACGCCTTCGACAACATGCTTGTTATTGTCACCCGCTAATCCAGCCAACTGCGTTTCGATAACATCGTTAGCGCCTTTTAGGGCGACCTGATGAACCGTCGTAACATCTCCGGAAGTCTCCGTAGAGCATACTATCACATAGTTATACGGAAGCACTCCGCCTACTATACTACCACTTTTCTCTATCGTTCCGCTATACGTAACTGTCCTGGGCACAGGTATCGGAGGATAGGGCTTTTTCTGGATCTCAAGCCTCGGGATATAGAGTCCATTCTCTTCGCAGAGAAGGAAGAAACCTTCGCCCGGATCGATCAGCCTGCCTGGGATCGGCATACAGATCAACCCATTCTCATCTGCGACCGGATATGGAAGCGAATACTGTTCCCACTCCTGCTTCTCGGCGTTCCAGAATATTACCCTGCTCGCCTTTACGCCCTGCTCGGAAAGTTCCCGTGAAAACTGGACCAGGCTGAATCCGGCGCAGATACGTTCCAAGTCAACGTTAGTCGTGAGCGCAGCTGAATCATCAGACTCAGCCGTAAGCCTCGGGATCGCCGGTAAGTTTATCGGCTCTTCCTCGATCACAAGCGGCGGCCGCTGCTGCATCAATGCCACCCCAACGCCGTTCCATCCCTTATTAAGGTCGAGCGAAACAGTCGCATTCACGCACTTACCCGCGATCGTTATGGTAGTCTTGGGATGGTATACAGGCATCGGGTAGTCCGGACCAAGCACGCTATACACAGGTCGCGGTCCAAGATATCTGCAATGCACAAAATACGCTTCGCCCGGCACCATATTATAGGTAGCGTCCTCGCGCGTATACATCCTGAAGCGGCCATCCTTATATACCGCGACCGCCGATACGTTCCACATCGGCTTGCAGTAAATTACCTCATTGCTTACGTCATTAGTTTTACAGGGCGGGATACCACCCTCTACCTTGTAGATAAAATCCTTGATCTTCAGTTGCTCGGCCGGTAGGACCGGGATCGCTATAAGGTTCCATCCCTCGGTCAATGTGACCGTTCCTTTTACAACAGGAAGGATCTGTATATCCGTGTCCAGGACTATCGGATCCGGATTCGGCGCGATAACCGTTTCTTCTGCCGAGACCGCCCCGGCGCAACCGATCATTACTGCTACTACCATCAAACTCAGTAACTTTTTCATCTGAACCACTCCTCTCAAGTTAACTCTTTCGAGCCAGGGCATTGCCCTTAATAAAGCAGAATTGTATATTCTACAGCCTGTAAGCATCTATGAGCTCAACTACCATTACATCCGTATCGCCACCATAAGGCGGAAGCATCGAGGTCCACTTCATTGTCTGCATGACGCCTTCCACATAATGTGATGTTCCGGGAGGTTCATCCGCCAATACCCCTAATTTCGCCTCGATAGTTTCATCAGCGCCTTTTAAGGGAACGAAGATCGTAGTGGTGGTCCCGTCTTCTGCTTTCCGGGAACACTCCAGCACAAATTTATACGGGACAAAATTTTCCGGGATAGTGTACGACCGCATTATCGTCCCTGTATAAGAAACTCTAAGCGGTACCGGGATCGGCGTGATCGGCGGTTTCTGGATCTGAAGCCCGGGGATATAGAGCCCGTTCTCCTCGCAGAGAAGGAAGAAACCTTCGCTATCATTGATCACTCGAGGCATAACCGCGCAGATAGGATCGGTCTTGTACGGAAGAGCGTACTGATCCCATCCCTGCACATCGGAGTTCCAGAAGATTATCCTGGTTGCCTTCACTCCCTGCTCGGAAAGCTCTCTCGAAAGCTGGGCCAAGTTAAAGCCTCTGGCGATAATGTTGGCTAGTATCGGTTCACCTGGTTCCGCCGTACCCAGCGTAAGATCCGGGATCACCGGCAATTCCTCTATTGGCGTTACGGGGTCTGGTGCCACCGGATAGATGACGCGCATGTTCTGCAGTCTCGCAAGCGCCGCGCCGTTCCATCCCTTATTAAGGTCAAGCGAAACGGTCGCATTCACGCACTTACCCGCGATCGTTATGGTAGTCTTGGGATGGTATACAGGCATCGGATAGTCCGGACCAGCGAGTACCTGATAGACAGGCCTCGGCCCAAGATATTTGCAATGCACAAAATACGCTTCTCCCGGCACCATATTATAGGTAGCGTTCTCGCGCGTATACATCCTGAAGCGGCCATCCTTATATACCGCGACCGCCGACACGTTCCACTTGGGTTTCATCCTTATAATGTCGTTGATCTTGTAAGCGTTTTTAATGGACGCGATCAGCTCATCCGGCCAATTTGCGTTATTAAAAGTTATCACAGAAGCAACGTTCTCATTGTCGGGAGAGGCGACGATCAGATCGTTCGATCTCGAATCTCCTTCGTAAATTTTTAGAGCATATGCATTCTGCAGCGCCCCGATCTCCTCTTTTTGCGTATCGTTAAGTTGCGATACGAAATCGTTCCCTCGCGACGAAGTGATAACAACACTGATCAAACCATCTGATTCCACCTTGCCGATAAAATCCTTGATCCTCAGTTGCTCGGCCGGTAGGACCGGGATCGCTATAAGGTTCCATCCCTCGGTCAATGTGACCGTTCCTTTTACAACAGGAAGGATCTGTATATCCGTGTCCAGGACTATCGGATCCGGATTCGGCGCGATAACCGTTTCTTCTGCCGAGACCGCCCCGGCGCAACCGATCATTACTGCTACTACCATCAAACTCAGTAACTTTTTCATCTGAACCACTCCTTTCAAGTTTTCGAATCAGGGCTTTTTAAAACCCTTTAGATTCGTGGCAAAAAAAATCTCTTGCCTGATCCTCGTTGCCAGATTAAGCAACTCCAGTTTTTCGATCAAATGGAACACTCTTTTGATCCTGAAATATCTTTTTGAACTTAAGGTCTTCATACGATATCCCCCTCTTCCACTATTGAATACACGGACGAACGGCACTTGTTAATCAAAATAACTGAATTTTTTAATGCTTAACAAGCCAAAAAAAATATGCTTGTTACCCCCTAACACCGCTAGTACTGGATAGGTTATTATAAAAGGGCTTTTCGACCTTACTTATCCTTTTGATCCCTAGCTTTTCTTCTATCCAGATCGCCTCCAGGCTATTAGGATACTTGTCCAACACTATCTTAAATGCCTCATTAGCCCGCGCAGGGTCATCTAGTTTATCCTTGTATATGATACCTATTGCGCATTCTGCCATGCTCGCAAGGGGTGAATCCGGATACTTAAGCAGCACCTGTTCGAAGATCTTTATGGCGTCTTTGTGGTATGAAAGGTATTCGTAGTAAGCCCCTATATAGAGCATGAACTGAACATCGTATTGTGAATTCGGGTAGTCTTTGACGATACGCTCCAGCATCTTTATGCTCTCAAGGTGCTTCGCACTATCGCCGGTCTTGACCGCTTCCGCTGTCATCAATATTGCCTTTTCCAGTATCTGAGGTATCTCGCGCGGCTTTTCATCGGATATGTATATGGGGCACGGCTTAAGGAGCTGGATAACCCTATCCGGGACATTCTTTACCATGAGAACGACCCGCGCTTTCCTTCCTATCTGGTATAGCTCTTCCATCTGGGCCCATTCTCCTTCCACGAGCCTTTGCGGAGGTTCGGGTATAGCTTCGGCATAAACTTCAGTCTTCTGCCCGGCGCCCACTGTTACGATCTGTTTTGCGAGCAATAATCTCTCCGGGCTATACCGGCTCTTGACCTGTACCCTTCCCTGTAAAACGTTTATCTGTGTCTTCTCCTTCACATCTTTCGATGCGTCAACCGAGAATTTTGTGCCGAGGGCTACCGCGGTCGCTGTCGGCGTATCTACCGCGAATTTCGAGCCTTTAAAACCCGGCTCGACGCTGACAAGCACTTTGCCTTCCGTGAGCTGGAAATCTGCCTTGCCGCTGCCGAAACGCGGCGTCAGCTTCGCTATCTTTATCCTTGCCCCCTCCTTCAACCTCAGGGCATACTTATTCGAAAGGACTATGTCGGCCTGAGCTCCCTTCTTGGCCGTCACAATATCACCGACTTTAAACCTGTAGTCGCGGCCGACCTCTCTGGCCGAGGTATCTCTCATGGCCTGGACCATGACAACGCCTGTCTTTGCCTCAAGCGTAGGGCAGGATGGCTGGGCCGCATATATATAAATACCGACGGACGCTACTACCACAAGGCTCGCCATCGCCCTGACCAGGACCAGCGGCTCGGGCAATAACGCTTCCCTGAGGTTCACCGCACCTTCGCGGATCCTTCGCAAGGCCTTCTCCAGGAACGTCTCTTCGTATCTCCTGGCGATAGCTTCCCCGAACGCCACCTTGAATTTCATATCAAGCGAGACGGAGGGCTCCACCTTTTTCAGGAGCGACATGACCCTGTCAAAATTATCGCGATCTTGTCTCATGTTATCTCACCTAGTTTCTTCATAAACAGCTTCTTGGCCTCGTTGAGCCTGATCGAGACGCCTGCCACGCTGATACCCAATATCGCCGCCGCTTCCTGATAAGAGAGCTCCTGTACGCTGCAAAGGGTTATGACTTCTTTATACTTGTCCGGCAGTGAATCGAGTATCTTTTGAGCGATCTCCGAAAGCTCCTCATCCTGCGCTATCACATCCGGCGAAGCGCTCGTATCCGCTATAACGTCCTTCAGCGTAATGCTCTCATCCTTGTCAAAGACTGATTCGTCCAACGAAGCGTCGCGAAAATATTTACGGTCGCGTAAAGAGTTCTTCGAAAGGTTCCTGGCTATGGTGTAGATCCATGTCGCGAACTTCTTATTTGGATCATATATATCTAAATTACTATATGCTTTCATAAAAACCTCTATCGTAACTTCTTCCGCCGTCTGGCGGTTCCCTATGAACCGGTATATAAAATTCAATAAAGGCTTCTTGTATCTGTTAAAAAGTTCTTCGAAAGCTGCCGTATCGCCTTCTTTGGCCTGCCTTGCCAACAACTCATCGGAAGACTTATCGTCCATCTCGAGTCCCTATAATGTATACACGGAAAATGGTCAGATTTTTACGCTTTTGTGGATTATATCAGATATTTTTCAGGCGGACAAGGACTAAAACAGCGGATTATTTCTTTTTCGCTTCAGGAAGGTTGATCACGGCCTCTATCTTATCGTTCTTTATGTTCATATAGACGGCCAGCTTCGATTTTATTACCATATCTACGATACCGTTGACTTTCTTGACTGCCCTCTTGCTCCTACCCTCATATATCGCCCGGTTGGGGCCAAGGAACTCGCCTGCGCAGATCTTTTCCATTGCTATGAATTTTTCGTATCTCATCGCCGCCCCTTGCTGACCTTTAGCCTTGGCGCGGATATCCTGGACGGCTTCGTCTATGCCCTTTCTTTGCGCAACGTCTATAGTTCCGCCGGTATGACCGCCCTTCTTGGCAATATTCAGTTTTATGCCGTCGGCCTTCATGGCCTCCGAATAGGTCCGGAGTTCATTCAGGATCTTCGTATAATAGGGAGCCGTCTTCTTCAGATATGTCTCGTAGGCGGTATTCTTATCCTCCGCGACATTATCAAAACCGCTCTTTATCTTATTAAAATCGAAACCCACCGGTTTTTGCGCCATCTTCTTAAGCGAATCTTTCGGTACGTATACGACTATGGGCATCTTCGGTTTATCAAGTGAACCCAGAGGGTCTTCATAGGACTTTTCATTGTATAGATCCCCGAGCTTTATCGTTCCATCCTGATCGTCTTGTCCGTGGGTATCGTAACTATTGGTATGCATATTGTCATCGGGTTTCGTACCACTAAGGTCCGCTATATCTTTACCGTTCGTTCCAACCGGTATATTATCGGGTTTTTCCTCTTTATTATTATCTGCGGTTTCATCCGGGGGTTTATTGTCGGGCCTTCCGTCGCTATCGGCATCCGGGGTGTCATAGTGAGTCAGGTCCGGAGGGACGTCCGAGCCGTCAGCCTTGTCATCCCTGCCCCTTAACTCTATCGAGAAACCGTTGTCGCCTGTCAATACAATAGCTGACAATTCCCCCTGCTCATCGAATTTATAAGAATACTTGATCTCTGCGCCGGTCTCCGAAATGACCTTGTCTAAATAACCGTCTTTATTATATTTCACGCGGACGGAAGGCGGGATGAACTTCTCGGCTATATTCCTTATAGTGATAACGTCTGTTGTGTCGTGCGTAAACCTCTGGATCGCGGCCGGCATCACTTTATCCTGGGCGACTTCACCGGTCTTTGCAAGAGCAGGCTTCGCCTCTTCTGCGTTGGCCATGATCGGAAGCAGTAAGACCGCTATAAGTACTATGAGGATCGTTTTTGTTGTCATATTCTTTGTCCGGTTAACTTTTGAAATATTATTAATAACTATCCAAAAAAAATGAGCACATCTCTTCTGTATTAGCTACACTCTTCTTACTCTAGTATACACGATAAAGAGGGAAAAGTTTTGGAAAAAATATAACTTTTTTATTCTTTACGCTGTTTCCGGCTTAGGACTACGGACCATTAGATCACGGACCGCTTTCTTAGGGTCTTTATTCTCGTAAAGGATCTTATATATCTCTTCCGTTATAGGCATTTCGACCTTATATTTCCTGGCCAGGTCATGCGCCGATCTTGCCGTAGCAACTCCCTCTACAACCATGTCTGTTTCATCGAGGATACTTTTTAGGCTTTTGCCTTTACCGATCTCCTCACCAAGCCATCTATTCCTGGAATACTGGCTTATGCATGTAGTAGCAAGGTCGCCCAGGCCGCTCAGGCCGTAAAACGTCTCCCTCTTTGCCCCCATCGCTAAGCCTAAACGCACGATCTCGACCAACCCCCTGGTCAATAAAGCGGCTTTGGCGTTGGCGCCAAAGCCCAGCGCGTCGGTCGCTCCCGCCGCTATCGCTATTATATTCTTCAAGGATCCGCCCAACTCGACGCCCGGCACGTCACTACAAGTATATACCCTGAAGCGCTCTGTCATAAATATGTCCTGCACCTCTTTGGCAAATTTAAGGTTCCCGGAGGCCGCAACCACTGTAGTCGGGGCGCCATTTGCGACTTCAAGGGCTATCGAGGGGCCGGAGAGCACTGCGAGGGTCTGCTTACCCAATACGTCGTAAGCAACTTCCGAGATGCGTTTCAAGGTCTTGTTCTCTATGCCCTTGGTGACGCTGACGAATTTCTTATCGGCGAGATCCTCCATCTTCAGGATGGTGAAGACGCCTCTTGCAAATTGCGAAGGGGCGGCCAGGACGACAATTTCCCTGCCGCGCAGGGCCTCGCCCATGGAGGCGGTAAATTTCACGTTATCGGGTATGCTGACGCCGGGAAGGAATTTTATGTTCTCCCGGCGCGTCTTAATGGTCTCTATATACTCGGGGAATGCTCCCCAGACCGTTACACTGAAGCCTTTTTTGGAAAGGAGGATCGCAAGGGTCGTCCCCCACCCTCCATCGCCTATAACACATATACTTTTTGGCATAACCATAATATCGTGATTCTATTATATAGAACCGGTTATGTCAATAGAAGAAGGGCGCAATATGTTTATTATGCGGCCGCGCTTATAAGCAATGCTGCCCTTCTATAGGCTTCTATTTCTCTTCCATAATTGATCGGCAGTGAACGTGGTAGATATTTGAATATCTCTTCCCCCTTCTCATACCAGACGCCGGGGGGCAACTTTCCATCCTGTGCCGTCAACATCTCCAATAACGCCTGGTAGGAATTAATAGCGGCGTAGACCTTGATATCGTTCATCTCGATCTCCTGTATCTCGAGGAATTTCTCAGCGCCCGGCCTCTCGCCCGGTTTTAACAATTCTCCCTTCGCGGCCCGCACGCCCATATTCTCGCGGCCGACCCTCTCCTGGTTCTCGATAAAACGCATCATCTCATCGTAGGATGAGTAGTCGTTCTTGTTTATAAACTTTATCATCTGCGGATTATCGATACGGCTGCCCGCCGCGATAAGCGCCTCTGATTCTGCGCGGGTCCTTACATTACTGTCGCATACTATATAGCTGACTATGCCGTTTGCGGCTGCCTCATTCATCTTATCTACCGTATATGGGTCATACAGGCTGGGCTTTTCGGTAGTTATGGCAACGAACCGCTTTTCGCCCATATTTGCCTTATCGAGCACAAGAGAGCTACTACTATATATGTCTTTCAATTCGCCTTTTCTTTGCGCAACATATTGTTTCAGCCGCTCTATCGCTTCCATATGCTTATTAGAGAGCGAACCCCGCGCGGCGGCGCGCTTAAATTCCTCGAGCGCTCTTTCAAAATCGACCTTCTCGATCCGCGGCAGTATCTTTTTTATAGATTCCTCGATCTCTTCTCTCGTAGTATCGGATATTTTTGAGACCGTTAATACGATATTAAGGTCTTTTTTGAGCCTGATCGAAGCCATATCTTTTGCGAGCCGTAACGATCCCACCGCCTCAACCGTCATAGTCGAATCTAAAAATATACCCATCAAGCCTCTCTTTGCAGCTATATTGCCAAGTTCACCCGGGCTCCCGGCCACCACTACATCGTCTATGGAATCCGTCAAAGACTCGGCCGCTATCCTGGCTCTTAAAGGTGCTATCAGGTCTTTCGAAACAACACCTAGAACGAACTTGTCCTCCGAGCCAGCCTTCGAACGGTTTTTGTAGTAAGCATAAGCCTTGACTGCCAGGAATGCTGTAAAGGCGGTGATGCCGGCCGCGACGCCGGCGTAAATTATAGTATCTAAGTGAGCTTTTATAGCGTCTATGAATGATTTAAGGGTATTTTCGTCTACAAATGCACATAGCGCCGGGAAAAGCGTAAGTTTTTTCAGGAAACTCGTTTTATTCTGTTTAGCGGCGGGAGTTTCACTTTCTTCTATATCGACCGGCGTATACTTTTTGTATACCACTATATCTATAAGAAGCTTAGCTAATATCTGAGGGAGCTGATCCATCGTCTCAACAACTACATGAGGCCTGTACACATCTTTTACGTAGGCCATACCAGCCCCTATGCCGATTCCGATCACCTCTATACCTTTCTTCCTGGCTTCCCTGATAAGTTTCTGGACTTCCACAGGTCCGTTCCCGTATCCGTCCGTAACGACAATGATGATTTTTGAATCGGTCGCCTCCTTTTCAAGCTGGCTCACAGCCAGGTTCACAGCAGCTGCGTCATAGGTCGAACCTCCTCTTGCAAGATAGTCTACGACCTCGCTCAATAAAGCATCTTTGTCTTTGTGCTTGAACTGTTCTCCAAGGTGCTTATGTGTCGATGGCGCGTTGCTGAAACCTATGAGCGAGAAGTCTATGTCGAGCCTCGACAAGACCTCCATCAAGAGGACGATCGCTTTTAACGCATCCTCAGAAGTCTCATTTCTTCCTCCTCCCATCGAACCGCTTTCGTCAAGAACTATGCTGAATTTGAAGCTTCTCTTGGTGGGTTTGATCCTCCTTAGCCATATATCCATGTCGCCGGTCTTCTTCATAGTCATCGCTTTGCGTATATGTAATTTAGGCCCCGTAGAATAATACCCTTTATACCTGAATTTCTTATCTTTCACTAATTCGTTATCAAGAATGCCGAAGAGCATATCTATAAACTTCGCAACCTTAGCATAGTATTTGTCGTAGATGCCGCGCGGCTTGGTCTTTTGCAGCTCTCTCATCTTGACGTCCAG
>JAQURV010000017.1:13811-21192 GCA_029004355.1 Candidatus Omnitrophota bacterium | reverse complement strand
GGGATATATCTTGGCGATTACATATTCTGGGACGACGAACGGCAGACCGAATTTGTCAGGGATAATTTCGGGTGGAGAGAAGACAACGTCGAAGGGACATATAAACGTTATAAGAGCGTGGAGTGTAAGATGGCAGGCGTGCACGACTACTCGAAATTCGTCAAGCGCGGATTCGGGAGAGGTACCGATCATGCTTCCCAGGACGTACGCGTCGGATTATTGACAAGAGAAGAAGGTTTTGAACTTGCGAAGAAGCACGACACAGAAAGACCCGGCGCTCTCGATGAGTACCTGAGGATAACCGGATATACCGAAAAAGAGTTTGAGAAGATACTTAAAGGCAAGCGGGAAGGCAAGGCTAAGAAGCTGCCTTGACGCGAAAAGTAAGGATAATATGAAACTTAATTATTTGACCGCAACGGAACTTGCCGGGAAACTTAAGCGCAAGACCGTAAAGGCGGAAGACGTCTGCAGGGACTGTTTGAAGATGGTCGCGTCAAAAGACAAAGAGATCAAGGCCTGGGAATATATCGATGAGGACCTGGTATTGAAGTATGCCCGGGAGATCGACCGCAAAAAACGCCCGGGCGCTTTGCGCGGCATACCGGTCGGCGTTAAGGATATATTTAATACGAAAGATATGCCGACAGCGATGGGGAGCCCTATATGGAAAGATTTTACGCCGGGCAATGACGCGAGGGTCGTCCATAACATCCGCATGAATGACGGGATCGTGTTCGGCAAGACGGTGACCGCGGAATTCGCCGTGCACCATCTCCCTAAAGATAAGACGAAGAACCCTCACAATTTAAAGCATTCTCCCGGAACATCCTCCAGCGGATCAGCAGCAGCCGTCGCTTCCTGCATGATCCCTCTGGCCTTAGGGACACAGACGGCCGGCTCTACGATAAGACCCGCCAGTTACTGCGGGATATTCGGATTTAAGCCGACATTCGGGACTGTTCCCAGGACGGGGATGCTTAAGACTACGGATACGCTTGATACGGTAGGATGTTTCGCGAGGAGCGTAGACGATATACGGATGATCTTCGATGCGATCAGGGTTAAAGGAAGGGACTACCCGTTCGTAAACGCGCATCTAAAAGAATATGCCCGCGCCGCCAACCTGGAAAATATCCGTATAGGCATCTTATCTGAGGGGATGGGCGTATTCGACAAGTTTGAAGATCATCTATTAGGCCAATTCGATAAATATGTTAATAAATTGAGCAGGGTTAAGGGTATGTCTGTGACCAGAATAAGACCTTCATCCAATTTAAATAAGATACACCGCATACATTCTGTACTCTACGACAAGACGTTATCGTATTACTTTAAGGAAGAGTTCAACCATAAGACCCTGATAAGCGACATAATGTATGGCATTATCAAGAGAGGAAATAAGATATCTCTCGACGAGTATGCCAAAGCGCTTAAGGAGCAGGCGCGTCTCCGTATAGTTGTAGAGAAAGAGCTGGAAGGCCATGACCTGATCCTGACGCCATCGACTTCGGGAGAACCGCCGCTGGCCGGAGAGATCGAAAATCCTGACACGTGCCTTATCTGGACATTCTTAGGTCGCCCGGCGCTCAATATACCGGCGTTTCGCGGCCCGCGCAACCTGCCAATGGGGCTTCAGGCGGTAGCGAAGAAGTATGACGACTATAAACTGCTGGCAATAGCCGGAGAGTTATTGGTATGAATATATTCCTGATCGAAAACGACGCTTCGGTAGATAATTTTTTGGATTCAGGAACCTATAATCCGAAGACGGACATAGCTATTTGCTTTAATTATCTTGCGTATCTTCAACTTAAAAGTAAGAAGGCCGCGGAGCGATGCTATTTTATCGAAGAGCTGTTGCGGCCGGATGATTACAAGGCGCTGCATACCGCGGCCGATGAATTCGCCACCAAGTGGTATCGCCACGACGGCCGCGACCGCGCCTTATTTAACGGTATTTCATTCGGAGATATTGTGTCGATCAGTTTTTCCAGGACCTATATGCTCTCGGTCCTGCTTAAGTACGGAGAGGTCATACGCAAGGCTGTTGAAAGATGGCCGGAGGTCAGGGATATCTACTATGATTTTTCCAATCTGCACAATAGTATCCATATCTATCCGGACGATTCCGGAAGATACTTTAATAAACAGAGGCTGGTCGAGACAGTGGCCCGGCAGCTCGGTCGTAAGGCCTTTCTTGTCCTTCCTCATAAATGTATCCCATCCTCAACCAGGACTTTTAATAGGCGGGGCGCTAAATCATTAAAGCGGCAACTGAAGCGCTTATTGACCGGCATAACAAATAAGATGAAGATGCCGTCGGCTGCGGATAAGGAACCGGGCAATATCTATTTCTACCAATATTTCAATATTAACAGCATGACGGAAGATATGCCTAAACGGTTCATCTTAAGCGATTTAGACATGCGGCCCGCCTCGCTGAAAAATTTATTCTACAGGACCTATTTAAAATTCGAAGATATCGTTCATAAACTCACGAAAGAGGAAAGTGATTTTATAAATAACCTTCGCAGGGATATCATGGCCAGGATGAGGGGCGGGGAAGCGGATTCGCTCTTCGCCTTAAACGGACTGAGTTACAAGGAAATATA
Source organism: Candidatus Omnitrophota bacterium (assembly GCA_029004355.1). GTDB lineage: Bacteria > Omnitrophota > Gorgyraeia > 2-01-FULL-45-10 > 2-01-FULL-45-10 > FEN-1322. Next base: position 18,577 of record JAQURV010000017.1, on the reverse strand, counting down.
CTCCCCGGCCATAGAGGACCTGGTCATGAATTCGATACCGGCTCTCGTCAGGCATGCCGGAAAGGTAGAGAAGGCCGTTAACCGGTACGGGATAAGCAAGGTCATTGTAAATGAAGAATTAAACGAAGAGGTAAGGACCACGATCGCCGTATGTAAACGAAGCGGCGTAGAGTCGGTGTGGGTTGATCACGGGATACAGCTTTACGGCCATGCCCAGGGGGTCTGTGACAGAAAGTGGTGCGATGTAGTTGTATGTTCCGGTTCTTTTTATAGTGATTATTACCGCCGGCAGGCCGACAGGGACCGCCGGTATGTCGTGCTTGGCAATCCCAGCATGGACAGATATTCCGCGTCTAAGGCCAGGAAGATAAAGACGCTTAAGAAAGTGATGTTCCTGACCTTCGAAGACGGATTTTATGGCAGGCTCGACAGGTTCGCTTATCAGGAAAAATATTACAGCGAACTATTCCCGATATTCGCCGAATTGTTAAAACTTGATATAGAAGTCTATTTTAAACCCCACCCGTCCCAGGAAAAGGAATATTTTAAATATCTCTTCGATTATTTTAATGTCGATATGGCGAAGATACATTATGTGGATAATGCGCCATTTCACGAGATCGTGCGGGATATGGACCTGGTCATAAGCAATGTCTCATCCTGCTTCTATGAGGCACAGGCCGCCGGTGTGCCCTCCATATTTTTTGAGCCCGAGATAGTCCCGGGCGCTCTCCTCCTGCCGCTTTCAAAAACTGACGCGGATCGCGTGCCGCTAGTATCGAAAGGTGAGGAATTATTAAATATTATCAGGGAAAACCAGGCTGATCCGGCATGCCTGAATGCCCATCTGGATGAATTTCTTAGAAAGCATTCCGAGCGGTATATCGGCAAGCTCGACGGAATGTCCGGCAAAAGGATAGTGGAGTTCTTATGCAGCTGAACAAGCTAAAGGCCATACTTATACCGTCGGAAAAGAGGCAGCTTCTAATCCTGGGATTGGGCACAGTGGTTCTCTCTTTGCTTGAGACATTCAGTATAGCGATCATATTCCCGCTGATGAGTCTCTTCATATCGCCGCAGAAGATATATTCGACCCCTAGCCTGAACTGGCTCTACCGTCTTTCCGGGTCGCCCGACGTTTTCCTGTTTGTGGTGATGTTAATAGGCGCTACGTTCATAATCTTTGTATTAAAATCGGCTTATTCCATCGCCATGCTCTATCAGCAGCAAAAGGCCATGGGCCATATAGCGAGCCGCCTGACATTTCGGGTGCTTTACTCTTATCTGAATAAGCCATACTCATTCCACCTGATGAACAACTCTTCCGAGTTATTTAAGAACGTCTCGTCGGAGGCGATGAATTGTATCTACTATCTATTGGGTCCGATGATATTGATCGGCTCAGAGGCCATAATCATGCTCGGCATATGCATATTCCTGGTCTTTGCATATCCGGTCCTGATGCTCATAGTATTCCTTGTTTTCGGGGCTATCGTTTTATTGATCAATACATCGTTCAAGAAGCGTATAAGGGCGTATGCTTCCGAGAGGGAGAGATCCAATACGGAGACTATCAAGAACGCCCTTGAGTCACTGGGAGGGATCAAGGAGATACAGACATACGGCGTCCAGGATTATTTCTCTTCAAGATATTTTGATTCGATGAAGAAGTATGCGGATTCTTTCGTAAAGTTTAATACCTTATCGGGTTTGCCCCGCTACATATTTGAAGTAGCGCTTGTCGCCTTTGCTCTCTCCGTCGCGCTTTTTGGGGTCTACGCGCACAAATCTTTTATCGAATTTATACCGTCCATGGTGGTGCTTGGAGTGGCCATGCTGCGGCTGCTGCCTTCATTTTGGAGAATATACGGCAATGTAGGATACCTCCATTATGGCAAGAACAGTCTCGATATCGTGTATGAGATACTGAAGGAAGGCGAGGGCATAAAGGGCCGGAAAGATCTTGCGGGCACTTTAGTCGCAGACCCCACAGCTAAAGACCAGTCGATCCGCCTAGAAGACGTGACATTTTGTTACAAAACCGCGGCGCGTCCGATGTTTGAAGGTTTGACTATTGCCTTTCCGCTTCATCGTATCTCGGCTATTGCGGGCGAAACAGGGTCCGGGAAGAGTACGGCTATCGACATGGTGACAGGTCTATTGACTCCGCAAAAGGGACGTCTCTCTTACTGTGGCCTGTCTATAAGCGGGAATAACATAGCTCAATACAGAGCCAGGATAGGATATGTGCCTCAGCACATCTTTCTGGTAGATGACAGCATCGCCTCCAATATCGCATTCGGGCTTCCCGCAAATGAAATAGACAGAAAAAGAGTCGAATATGCCCTCAGGATCGCGCAGCTTGGATCGTTTGTTGGTTCGCTGCCGGACGGGATCGATGCCATGGTAGGCGAAAGAGGCGTCAGGATCTCCGGCGGACAAAGACAGAGGATAGGCATAGCGCGGGCCATATACAGGGACCCTGCGATACTTATACTGGATGAGGCGAGTTCGGCATTGGACAGCCGGACAGAGTCGGAGTTGTATGCCGCGCTCAAGGGTTTGAAAGAGAAGATGACGATCATACTCGTTACCCACCGCCTTGCCACGCTCGAGCATGCGGATCTTATATATGTGCTGGAGCACGGCAGGATAGTCGATAGCGGCGATTACGACAGCCTCTCCGCCCGGTCGCAGATCTTTCAGAAGATAGCAAGCCAGAAAGTATTATCGCAGGAATCGGAATAAGAGATGGATAATTTTACACTGAATACCGAAGCAAGCAGGGTCTATGACGCTATCTCGCGCGTCTCCAGGCAGGCCTATAAGGACCCGTATCTTGTAGCAAACAGGATATTATCCAAGAACAGGGCGGAGAAAGACCTTCTTGACGCCATAGCTTTCGGGAACGAGTCATTGCCGTTTCGTATCCTATGCTCCAAGATAGCGTTCTATTACATAAAGAGCCTCCTGCATTACATGCGGTACCTGATCAGGTTCTGCGAATACCGGATATCTTCCCTCCGGTTCGGTATCGACAGGCTAAAGGACGAACTCATACTGATAGACGTATACTTTTTTGTGGAGAAGATCAGGGATTCGAAAAACTTTCAGGATATATTTTTTACCGGCCTTGAAGAAGTGATGAAGAAGAAGGGCAAGCACTACGCGTACCTGCCGTACTTTTACGACCCGTCGTATAATAAGCAGCCGGCGCGTTTTTTGCGTATACTTGACATATTGAGAAAGGAGGATGTGCCTGTATTGTCCGAGTATCAACTTTTGGGGCTGTCGGATATATTTCGATTGTTCTGGTTTATCATGGCGTATCCGTTCCATCTCTTGAATTTCCAGCGCAGGCTTGAAACTCCCGACAGAGAGACAAGAGCGTTTAAATACGAACTTCTGGACACTATCGACGACGTTGCTTTTTACAACTTTGCGCGGTATCTGGTCGGAAAGCGCGTCTCCGCCTTGCCGTATCCCGGCATCAAGGTGATATCGTGGTATGAGAACCAGGCGATAAATAAGAGTTTTTACATGGGTCTGCGCTCCGGCGGCTCGAAATCCAGGATCTACGGCGCGCAGATCCTGATGTATTCCGATACGCACCTTAACCTCATACCGGATGAGAGCGAAAAAGAGTTCGGGGTTATCCCGGATGAAATAGTAGTTAACGGGCCTTATTACCTTCGCCGGACAAACTCGCTTAAGTACAGGATAGGGCCGTCATTGCGCTATACGCGCCTCTTCGCCGCCGCGTATTCAGATCATCGGTATAAAGACGTGGTAGTGCTGCTGCCTTATACGGACGACGATGCGAGGAATATACTCAAGATGCTTGCGGCTGCGACGATAACATCGGGAAGAGTGCTCATAAAAGTGCATCCGGCCATGCGGACAGAAAGTCTAAAGCGGCTGATTCCTCCGGGAGCCGTTATCAGCGACAGAGATATGTATGAGCTCTTCGAAACCGCAGGAGTGGTCATAGGAGCCGCGAGCGGAGCGCTTGTTGCGGCAACGACCCTGGGTATACCCGCCCTTGTGGTTAGGACGCCCGGGAGATCGGATCAGAAAGATTTTTTCCCGCTGTATGGTAAGGGGATAGTGTGGGACGAAGTGAGCGACGCTAAAGAGATCGACAACCAGATAGCCAGGTTCAAAGAGATAGTCGCGACCAGGCCGCAGGAAGTAAGAGATGTCGCCGATACGTATAAAAAAACGCTCTTCTGTGATCCGACAGAAGATAATATAGTTAAGGCATTCGATCTGTGAGGGAGGGTGACCAAGATGAATAAATTCATGCAGCTTTCATACGGTATCGACGAGGGCTCACCGCTCTATCCCGGCACGCCGCCCTTAAAGGTCGGAAAAGTCAAAGAGATAAGAAAAGGAGACCCCTGCAATACTTTTCTAGTAACGCTTTCCAACCATCTTGGCACCCACATCGATATGCCGAACCATTTTTCTGATTCCGGCAAAGGCGCAAAATACTACCCCGCCAACAAATTGGCCTGCAAAGATCCGGTTATCATCGATTGTCCAAAACGCCCCGGAGGGATAATAGGTCTCGAAGATATGACTGCCCTTAAGAAAGAAAAAAAAGCGGACGCTGTGCTTATCAGGACAGGATTCTATAAATACAGATCCTCCGATGTCGGGATATATTGCGAAGAGAATCCGTGCCTTTCCCCGGCGGCAGCCGATTGGCTGAGGAAGAACCTGCGCAATTTAAAGATATTTGGTATCGATTCGATATCTATATC
>JAQURV010000017.1:0-13801 GCA_029004355.1 Candidatus Omnitrophota bacterium | reverse complement strand
AGAGTCGCATAAAATTCTCCTGACCGATCGTAGGTATGACGGCGGTCCAGTACTCATACTGGAGGACCTCTACCTTCCGGCCGGACTCAAGACACTCGATGAGCTGCTCATATTTCCTTTATTTAGCGCGGATATCGACAGCTCGCCGTGCACAGTGATAGGTGTGATCCATGGTTAAGGTATTGATCACAGGCGGCACAGGATTGCTCGGCAAGGCGCTCGTCGAGACGAATAGAAAAGCCGCGATATCCTCGATATATCTTGGCGCTTATGATATGGCGAATGATCGGAAGAGCGCTTATTATAAAACGGATATATGCGATAAAGATGCCATGGACGAGGTTTTCAGCAAGGCAGAGCCTCAGGTCGTTATTCACACAGCCGGCATAGCAAATGTTGATTACTGCGAAAAGAATTATAAGGAAGCTTACGAATCCAACGTTATCGGTACCGGGATAATCGTTGATCTTGCCAGGAAGACAGGAGCAAAGATAGTATTTATATCCACGAATGCCGTCTTCGACGGAAGATCCGCGCCCTATTCGGAAAACTCGGTGACGTCCCCCATAAACAGTTACGGGAAGATGAAGCTTGAAGCCGAAGAGATGGTCAGGGATAGCGGTTTAAAAAATCTGATCATCAGGCCGATATTGATGTACGGCTGGAACCATGAGCAAGAAAGGGTAAACGCGGTTACCTGGTTGATAGAGAAACTTAAGAAGGGAGAAAAAGTAAACATGGTAAATGATGTTTACGAAAACCCGTTATTCAATATCTCGTGCGCGGAGATCATATGGTCATTGATAGATTCGGGTAAAGAGGGAATATATCATCTGGCCGGCAGGGACATGGTTAACCGATATGAGTTTGCCCGGATGATAGCGGATGTCTTCGATCTCGACAAAAAACTGATAAGCCAGGTATCGAGCGGTTTTTTCCCCGGGTTGGCACCCAGGCCGCGCAATACCAGTTACGATACCTCCAAGATCGAGAAGGACCTAGGTTTGAAACCGGCGGGCCTTAAAGAGGGTCTTGAGATAATGAAGGGTATGCGAAGATGAAGAAGAAAGTGGTCCTGTGCTCCCCGACATCCGAAGATTTCAGGGGGGTAGTCAAGGCCGACGCAAAACAGTTAGGGCGCTATCTTCCGCCCCTCGGATTGCTGCTAGTGGCGCAGACGCTGAAGAATGCCGGTTACGACGTCAGGTTTTATGACGGCAACTTTAACTTCGATTATAAAAGAGATATGGCGGACTATGTCTCGTCCAATAAGAATGAAATAATTTTTATCGGCATCTACCTGGCGCTATTGCAGGTAAAGGATTGTATAGACATGGTAGGGATGGTCAGATCCATAGATGCCGGCATCCCCATCGTCATGGGCGGGCCCTTCCCTTCGGCGTTTCCGGCTATTGTAATGGATAGCGGCATGGTGGACGTGTGCTGCGTGAGTGACGGGGCCGGTATAGCGCCGGATATAGCAGATTCTCTTGCGGGCGGGGCCGGGAAATTGAAAGGAATCCCTAATATAATCTTCAGGGAATCCGGCAGGGCTATCGCCACTCCAAGGACACACAGGGATACGCTGACGTCCGGCAACAGGATATTCTACGAAAATTTTCTCGATCTCGAATCATATGTGAAGGGATTCGACACCTATATCGGTCGGGACCATAATCCTTCCGTCAGACGGGCCATGCCGATCCTGACCGGGCTGGGCTGTTCATATAAATGCGCATTCTGCGAAAACGCGCTCCTGGGGCATTCCCACATAAGCCTGCCCGCCGCCGATATAGTCGAACAGGTCATATCCTATAAAGAAAGATTCGGTATAGATTCATTTGCTTTTTTCGATGAGGATTTTTTTGCCGACAAGAAAAGGCTCTTCGAATTCCTGGAGATAATAAATAAGAAGGGCCTGAAGATAAAATGGGGTACGCAGTCGAGGGTAAATTATTTCAGCGAAAATTATGTCAATACGAAGGTGCTGGAGGAGTTGGAGAAGAGCGGCTGCATAAGGATCTCCTTCGGGGTGGAGAGCGGATCGCCTCGGATGTTAAAAAAGATAAAAAAAGGCATAACCCCGGAGCAGGTTATCTCGGCGGCCGAATCCGGGAAGAGGTCCGGGATCTGTTTCAGCTATTCTTTTATCGTCAATCTTCCCGACGAGACGAGGGCAGACTATCGTATGACGTACGATCTGATATACAGGTTATTATCCATCAAGAAGAACAGTTTCGTCTCGGCCGTCCACCATTATTTCGCGTATCCGGGTACGCCGCTATCTATCGAAGCCGAGAAGAGGCTGGGATACAGGATAGAAGAAAGGTTGAGTTTTAAACAGTTCGCGGGCCTTTCCCTGAAGGAGTACAACGACTATCTTAACCCCAGGAAAGAGGATGCTTACTGCCGGTGCATAGAGAGCACTTTTTATCATCTCTCTATGCCGTTCCGGTTTAAATTTAGCCTGAGAGCCGCTTACGATAACGCGCTCAGGGTTGTCGCGATCATAAGAAAAAGGCTGAATTTTTATCATATTCCCATAGAAGTATACCTGAACGATTTTTTAAAATACGTGGTAAAAAGGAACGAGTGAAATTCAACGCCAGTGTGCTCAAAGATATCATAGCCGGCATTACGCCGCTTTCCGTAAAACGCTTATATTGGAAGAGCATGAGGTCCGCGGCATTCTCCGGGGTCTTCAAAGATTTCGCCGAGGCCGGAGATGAGCATCCATGGGAGAGTGAAGGGTGGATCGAACTATCGCGTCAAAAATTGCAGGCGGCTCTTTCCGGCGCGCCTCTCGACGGATATCTCGGTTTAACAGCGGAAACGATCAATGAACTGAGCGGAGAAAAGACCATAAAGGTCCTCGATTTCGCGGGCGGAACGGGATTTGTATATTACAGGATATTCCCGTTTCTCGCGGCGCCGGATAATGTGTTGTGGCATGTAGTCGATAATGCGACCCTTATCGATATGGGAAGGTCGCATAAGACAGAACGGCACCGCCTGGCTTTCTTTGAGACGCTGCCGCCCGCCTTAGATAATAATTATGACGTAGTATACATAAATGCGTCGTTACAGTATATTGACGACCATGTCGGGCTATTGAAAAAGCTTCTTACTTACCGGCCAAGATGCATTATACTCACACGTTTGCTCGCAGGTGACATAAAAACATACGTTACAAGCCAGATCAATGTAGGCTGGCATAAGACGCCCTGCCGTTTCCTGAATGCGCGGGAGATCATATCATTTTTTGACCAGGAGGGTTTCGACGTCCTTAAGTCAGCTCCTAATAGAGCGGAATGCTTAAGCGGACACTATGATAAGAGCATACCTACTGCAATGCGCATACCTTGCAGTATGGATATTGTATTCAGGAGGCGATAGGGGGTATTTTAGCCCAATTAGCTTGACAATTAGCTTGTGGAAGTATATAATCGTTTAGAACGTTTTAAACAACGATAAGGTTCTACTTCGCGCTTCAAAGAACTAACACTGGTAGCGCTTCGTAGGAACTTATTCCTGCGAAGCCCAACCATAGTTTTGACCATGGAAGGGCGAAGCAGAAAAGGATAAAATATGCATAATAAACTGGAGATGGCGCAGGATAAGTTCGTAGAGAGCATAGGTAAGCTGGCATCAAGCTTTGGAGTTAATCAATTTATAGCTCAATTATATGCTGTGTTATATCTAAGCGATAAGCCCCTGTCATTGGATGAGCTGGTGGAACGCCTCAAAGCCAGCAAGGGCAATATAAGCCTTAATATACGGGAATTGGAGAACTGGGGCGCCGTCAAGAATGTCTGGGTGAAGGGTTCGCGCAAGGACTATTACGAAGCGGATCCCGATGTCAGGAAGGTGGTTGTGAATAAGCTCAGATCGAGCGTCCAAAAGCGCATGGGGCAGGTCTCGAATATGATAGAAGAGTTCAAGGAGCTTGTGGGCTCGGCTGAGAGCGAGATGACGGCTGAGGACAAGAAGACCGTAAAATCGTATCAGGAAAAATTGAAGAAGATAGAAGATATGAAGAACCTGGCGACCAAGGCAATGAGCCTGGCGGAGAAGCTATTTTAACGTTAAATTTTATAAATTAAAGAGGGGGGTGTTATTATGTCGAGAAAAACGGTTAAGATAGGCGGCAGGACAATAGGCGATGATCTCCCCTGTTATATTATCGCGGAGGTAGGCATCAATCATAACGGCTCGCTGGAGATCGCGAAAAAACTGATAGATGAGGCGCATCTGGCCGGCTGCGATGCGGTCAAGTTCCAGAAGAGGACCGTCGAGATAGTCTATACACCCGAAGAGCTGGCCAAGCCGAGAGAGAACCCGTTCGGACCGACGAACGGCGACCTCAAAAGAGGCCTTGAATTCGGTCTAGAGGAATATAAAGAGATCGATAAGTACTGTAAGGCCAAAGGTATAACATGGTTTGCCTCCTGCTGGGACGAGAGATCCGTGGACTTTATCGGCCAGTTCGGCGTGCCTTGCTATAAGATCGCGTCAGCCTCGCTTACGGACGAAAAATTACTTAAGTATCACCGCTCAAAAGGAAAACCTATAATACTTTCAACGGGCATGAGCGATATCGCGATGATAGAAAAGGCCGTAAAGATACTGGGCGCCGAAGATCTTATTATCATGCATTGCACCAGTACCTATCCTTCCAAATCCGAAGAACTCAACCTGAGAGGCATAGCCACTTTAAGGGACAGGTTCGATGTGCCGATAGGCTATTCCGGCCACGAGGTGGGGCTTTATACGACCATGGCGGCGACCGTGCTCGGGGCATCCGTGGCGGAACGCCATATTACGCTCGACAGGGCGATGTGGGGCAGCGACCAGGCGGCGTCGGTCGAGCCGCAGGGGCTCAGGAGGCTTGTCACGGATATAAGGACATGGGAAGCGGCAAAGGGCGACGGGCATATCAAGGTTTATGAAAGCGAAGTCCCTATAATCAAAAAGTTACGAAGGGTCGGCGCGGAGATACCAGGTTATCTTAAGACAAAGTAGGAGAAGGCTATGGCTCTAAGCGGGCTCGGATGCATTAACGTAGAACTCACATCCCGATGCAATAAGAAGTGCTGGATATGCGGCCGGCGCAAAGTGGATAAAGACTATCCTGAGCTTGCGCTCAAATACGGCGACATGGACTTTGCGCTCGTAAAAAAGATAGCGGCCCAGCTTCCCCCAAATATCGTCGTCCAGTTCCATAAGGACGGCGAAGCGCTTCTATACCCGCGTTTCGGCGATGCCGTAAAATTATTCCCTAACCAGATAAAGAATATCGTCACCAACGGCAAGCTTATCGTAGATAAGGCCGACGAGATAATAGACAACCTCGATACGCTCTCGATATCCGTATTTGAGAATGACGAAGAAGAGGACGAACAATTTGAATTGATAAAGAAATTCCTGAAGATAAAAGGCGCAAGAAAGCCTTACACCAGCCTCAGGCTCATAGGAGACGTAGACTCAACAAAATACAAGCCGCTGGGGTGCCTTATAATAAGACGTGTTCTTCATGCAAAGATGGGCAGTTTCAATTACAAAAAGAGGGATCCGACCATACCTGAAATAGGCATATGCTGGGATTTTCTTCATCACCTCTGTGTAAGCAGGGAAGGCAAGGTCTCTATTTGCGTCCGTTTCGATCCAAAAAGCCTGGGCGTCATAGGCGATCTCAACAGCGAAACCCTGGATGAGATATGGAACGGGCCGAAGCGCATGGAGTGGATGGGCTGTCACAAAGAAGGCAGGCGCGATAAGATACCGCTTTGCTCATATTGCCAGTTCTGGGGCGTGCCGACATCGTCGGATCACGACAATACCGATACTAAAAGGACGGTCTTATGAAGGAGCTTAAGATATTAGCGCTGATACCGGCGAGGGGCGGTTCCAAAAGCATACCCGGAAAGAATATAGTCGATCTCGGCGGATATCCCCTGATCGCGTATACAATAGCCGCCGCAAGGCTTTCGAAGCGCATCAACCGTATCGTCGTTACGACGGATGACGAAAAGATCGCCGGCATATCGAGGAGGTCCGGCGCCGAGACGCCGTTTCTGAGGCCAAAGAGCATTTCCGGGGACAAGTCTTTAGATATAGAATTCTTCGATCATGCGATAAAGTGGCTCGCGGCTAAGGAGAATTATTCGGCGGACCTGATAGTCCACTTGAGGCCCACTACACCCCTCAGGGATCCCGCGGTGATAGATAAAGCTATCGAGGAGATCATAAAAGACCGGAAGGCGACCTCGCTGCGGAGCGCCGAGATCATAGAGAGGGAGTCGCCGTACAAATTATTCAGGAAGGACGGGAACTATTACGATTTCTTCGGCAGGGAAGATTTCAAGAGCGGCGAAGAATATTATAATTATCCCAGGCAGCGATTCCCGGCCACGTATCAGCCGAACGGCTATGTTGACATAATCCTCCCCGAGGTCTTATTGAAGTCTGGGTTATTGCACGGCAAGTATATCAGGGCATTTATTACGGAGAAGGTGGCGGATATCGATAACCTCAGGGATGTCGATACGGCGAAGAGATTGCTATCCGAGCCGCAATATAAAGAATTGGCAGCGATGGTAAAGAGGATCGGGGGTTAAGTATTATGTCAGGCGGTAAATACGCAATAGATTCTGTCCCGAAGGATGTAAAGAAGATAAAGACGAAGTACAGGGCGATCACGACCGGGATACCGGCTCCCGGGTCTTTATCGTATTTCACGGAGCTCTCTAAATACGAAGCAAGGGCGATGCACGGGCAGCTGCCCATTTTGTGGGACCGCGCCGAAGGCTGCCAGGTCTTCGACGGCTTTGGCAACTCGTGGATCGATTTCACCTCCACGATCTTTGTCGCTAACGCAGGTCACGCAAATCCGCACATAGTGCGCTCGCTCCGGAAGCAGTTAGACAAAAAGATGCTCCATTCATATACCTTCGTGAATGAGGCGAGGGTCAGACTGCTTAAAAAGTTGATAACCATGATGCCGAAATACCTGGAGAAGGCGTTCTTGCTTTCCGCCGGGACCGAGGCGACGGAATGCGCGATGAAACTGATGCGCATGTCGGGAAGGAATAAGGATAAGTCCAGGTGCGTGATAATCTCTTTCGCCGGCAGTATGCACGGAAGGACGATGGGTGCGGAGATGCTTTGCGGTGACGCGAAGAAGTCGGATTGGATAGGGTATAAAGATCCCAATATATGGCAGCTGCCTTTCCCGTATCCATGGCTTGCAAGATCGAAAGACTATGATTGGGCCGCTCATTTTAACAGCGATATGAAAAGGCTGAAAGATAAAGGCCTCGACTTCAAAAAGATAGCCGGGTTCATGATCGAATCGTATCAGGGGTGGGGCGCCATATTTTATCCTAAGGATTATATGCGCGAACTTGTGAAATTTGCCCGAAAGAACGGAGCTCTCGTCACCTTCGATGAGATCCAGGGGGGATTCGGAAGGACGGGGAAATTTTTTGTATATGAGCACTACGATGTAGAGCCGGACCTTATCTGCGTCGGGAAAGGCTTCAGCTCCAGTCTCCCGCTTTCGGCCGTGATAGGCCGCGCCGCCTTACTCGACCTGCCGGAGACCGGCTCCATGAGCAGCACGCACTCCGCGAATCCTTTATGCTGTGCCGCGGCTCTGGCAAATCTGGAGATCATCGAAAAAGATAAACTGGTCGCCGAATCGGCCCGCAAAGGGCTGGTCCTGCATAAAAGGTTGAACGAGATAAAGAAAAAATTCCCGGACAGCATATCTCATATATTGGGCAAAGGTTTGCTCGCGGGTATCATAATAACGAGCGGAAGTAAGCCGGATGCCGTATTGGCCAGCAGGATCGTGGAGCGGGCCATGCAGAAAGGCCTTCTTCTGGTCTATACCGGCAGGGAGTCGATCAAGATCGGTCCGCCTCTCACTATTCCCGACGACGCTCTTCTCGAAGGGATAGATGTCCTGGAGGAATCGATCTCGGAGATAAGCTCGGAGGTATCGAAATGAAGGCGATCCGCCATTCCGGGATAGTCGTTTCCGACCTGGAGCGTTCTCTCTCTTTTTACAGGGACATTATCGGATTGAAGGTCGTAAAGAAACAGGAAGAGTCGAGCGAGTTCATCGATAAGATATGCGGCATCAAAGGCTCAAAGCTGACTACCGTAAAGATGGCGGCGGATGACGGTAACCTGGTGGAACTTCTATTCTTTCACTCGCACCGCGCGCCCAGGCAATGCCGTAATCTGTATGATATCGGCCCCTCCCATCTGGCTTTTACCGTCCAGGATATAGAGGGTGAATATAAAAGGCTTCTCGGCAAGAAAGTGGAGTTCATCTCGCCGCCCGCGGCCTCTCCCAATGGCTATGTCAAAGTGGCGTTTTGCAAGGATCCCGACGGCGTCTTTATCGAACTTGTCGAGATGATGGAGGGGAGATGAAGAAAGACTATATTTCCGTCATATACAACGAAAAGAGAACGCCCAGAACGGACTATCCGTCCAGGCTGGCATCGTACCTGGTCGGCAGGTTTAAGATAGCCGGCGGCGCGAAACTGCTCGAGATAGGATGCGGCAGGGGGGATTTTCTTGAGGCCTTCCGGGACCTGGGGCTCGATTGCTACGGGACGGATCTGAGCAGTAAAGGCGTAAAGAACGGCAGTTCTTTGAATATCAAATGCGCTGATGTTACCAAAGAAGCCCTGCCATACGGCGACAACACCTTTGACGTGGTCTACCATAAATCGTTATTGGAGCATCTTAGTGACCCCGGCAACTTGATGGAAGAGACTTACAGGGTCCTGAAACCCGGGGGAAGGGTCATCATATTAACGCCCGACTGGATAAGTCAAATGAAGGTCTTCTATGAAGATTTTACCCATGCCCGGCCGTACGACAAGAGGTCTTTGAACGACCTGCTGACCATCTATGGATTTTCCGATGTGCAGACGGAGTTATTCTATCAGCTGCCGGCTTTATGGAAATATCCGTCTTTGAAGATGGTGAGCAGTACCCTGCGCGCCGTATTGTCCACGCCCGGCGCGCGTAAACTGACAGATCTGACAAAGATCAAATTTTTCAGGTGGTCCGTCGAATTGATGGTCTTCGGCGCCGCCGTTAAGCAAAGATAATAGGTGAAACGCGATGGTTTTTAAGAGAGAAGTGAAAATACCGGAACCGTGCATGCCGCTAAGTCCGGGGCAGAGAGAGCATGTCAACCGGTTTAACGAAAAAGTATTATCGGGAGCTATTAAGTTTGAAAAGGTCCCGTGTCTGTGCGGGAGCGATGACTTCAAGCTCTTGGCAAGATACGACCGGTATTCGCTGCTCCAGGATACGGTGATCTGTAAAAAGTGCGGCCTTATCTTAAGCAATCCCAGGATGACGGATGAGGAATACAGGAGATTTTATGAGACCGACACTTACCGCAGGTGTTACGAATCGTACGATTATCTCGAAGGATATCTCGAGAGATACAACGAATCTCTCGGCAGGCATATGGTCGATATGGTGCTGAAGGTCAAAAGACCGGACCAGATCTCCGGCGTATTGGAATTCGGCGCCGGCGGCGGCTGGAACCTGGTTGCGTTCAAGAAGAAAGGGTTTGACGTAACGGGATATGATTATAGCCCCACCCTGGTGGAATTGGGCCGGAAACAGGGCCTGAATCTTTTCCAGGGGACCGTAGATTCGATAAAGGGTAAATTCGACGTGATAATATTGTCGCACGTAATAGAGCACTTTACCGACCTGCGCGCTTCCATGAAAAAACTGAAAGAACACTTGAACCCGGACGGTATCTTTTATATAGAAGTGCCGGATATGAAAAACTTCGGTATAGGCCAGCTCCAGAATGCGCATACCTATTATTTTACTCTGCCCACGTTGGAGTTTTATATGTCGCAAAGCGGCCTCAAGCTTGTATATAACGGACCCGCTCAGGGGATACACCTGGGAGCGATATTTAAAGACGGCGGAGAGCCATTGGGCCGGGATTTTTTAAGAGGCAGGTATGCGGCCCAGCGTAACGATATATACGGGATCATAAGGATGTATTACCTGAAAAGGTCTTTGGTGAATTTCCTGGACAGGATCGGGCTGAAGAAACCCATAAAGAGGCTCGTTAAGAGATGATCAGGCGCATAATCTTTCTAACGGAAAGCCCCTTCGACCTGCGCGACTATCGCCGTTTTGGGTTTGAGCTCTTGAGGGAAAATCAATTCGCGGTGGAGACGTGGGACGCGACCCCCGCCCTGCATCCGGATATCCACGCGGCTTATTCGCCGCCGGATAAGATGGAGGACGAGGGACTCGTGACCTTTCGCGATCCCCCGGAGTTATACGACAGGTTGTCGTCCCTGAGAAGCGATGATTTCGTGATCAATTTGATCAATTACCGCTTTAAGATGTTGGATGTGTACAAGGCGCTCGGCCGATCGAGAGCCGACTACGCGGTCTCGATGGCAAATACGCTTCCCTATGTCGCTTCGGTGAGGACGCCATCGCTATTTGAAAAGGTGAAAGGGCTCTTCCCGATCACCCGCGAAAGCGTTGCGTTAAGGATATTTGTCAGGGCCCCTTTTAAATTTTTCGGAGTAAAGCCGGCGAAGATCATATTGGCGGGCGGTGAGAACTGCCTAGGTTGTCATTATCCCGCGGACCAGGGGACGGAAGCGTTGTGGGCTCACGCGCTCGATTATGACATTTACCGGAAAGAAAGAGAGACGACCCCTTCGGGAGACAGTAATACTATCGTATTCCTGGATGAGTATCTGCCGTTTCACCCGGACTGGAAGTATTATAATTCGACTTTCCCGATGCGCGCGGATGAATATTACGGTCTTCTGGATAAACTTTTCTGCAAATTAGAGGGAGAGCTGAAGAAGGAAGTGGTGATCGCGGCGCATCCCAGGTCGAAGTATTCCGAAAATGACGGCTATTTTAAGTCCCGGAAGTGCATAAAAGGCGAGACATGCGCTCTCGTCAGGGATAGCGATCTCGTGGTGAGCCATATAAGCACTTCGATCAATTTCGCGAACCTTTTTTATAAGCCGGTGCTCTTCGTTACATCGCAGCATATAGATAAGTGCTGGGAGGGCCCTCTCATAAGAACGGTTGCCAGATGGTTCGGGAAGGATCCTGTATTTATGGATGAGGATATCTCTGTCGACATGCAGGAATTGATGAAGGTAGACAGGCAGCGCTATGATAATTACAGGCGGTCCTATATAAAGAGGGACGGTTCTCCGGACCTCGATTTCTGGCAGATAGTGGCCGATAGGCTCAAAAGTTTATGAATATACTGCTGATAAATACGCCGTCTAGAAGAGGCAAGGCGGGGTTCTGGATGCCCCTTGGTCTCATATACGCAGGCAGCGCCGCAGAAAGGTGCGGCCATAAGGCCGTGATCGTCGATCCCTATCTGGGCGATATCGAACTCAAGCGATTCGACGCCGGCAATTTTAACAGGATAATAGACGCCATAGAGCGGTATAACCCTTCTGTCATAGGCTATGGAGGCATAGCTACGTCCTACTCCAGGGCCAAGAGGTTATCGCTCTATATCAAAGAGAGGTATCCGCATATATTGCAGATAGCGGGAGGGCCGCTCGCCTCCGTCTATAAACCGTTACTGGCGAATACCGGCGTGAGCGTCGTCTTCCACGGAGAGACGGAAGTAAGCCTCCCGGCGTTCCTGAAAAAGCTTGAAGATGGGGGGTCTTTCCATGGTGTGCCGGGTATATCGTATTTAAAGGAAGGGGAATTTGTGACGACGCCTCCTCCCGAACAGATCAATGACCTGGATACCATCCCGATCCCGTCTCTTGAACTCGTCGATGTCAATGACTATATGCTGGATGTCGACGGATGGGTCAAAGGTTGCGACGGTTTGCGTAAATACAGGCAGCACTATAACGATGTCGTCAAAAAGGTAAAGAAGACGAGACGGTGTCTTCCCATGGTGACGTCGAGAGGGTGCACGCATAGATGTAGTTTTTGTTACAGGCATTATAGCGGCATCAGGCAGCATAGCGTCGATTACGTGATGAAGTTTATCGGTCACCTGAAAGACAAATATGGCATAGACAGTCTCCAATTCGGGGATGAATTGTTCAACTCCAACACTCAGTGGGTACTGGATTTTTGTGACGCCATGGAACGGCATAATCCGGATCTCATCTACCGCATCGTAGGAGCGCGCGTCGACAAGGTGAGCGAGAAGATGCTTATCAGATTGAAGGAGACCGGATGCGCGGCTATAGATTACGGACAGGAGTCGGGATCCGATATCATACTGAAAGAATACGGCAAGGGCACCACCATGGCGCAGAATAAGGATGTCTTTATCCTGACCACAAAGACGGTCGGCATACCCAGCACCGTCCAGATCGTTATAGGCTCTCCGTCCGAAACGAATGCCACAATAAGCGAAACCGTAAAATTCCTGAAAGAGCTGTCCGCCTACCCGTACTCTTTGAATTATCTTATACCTCTGCCGGGGACGCCGATATGGAGGCAGGTAGAGGCCCGCGGCCTAGTTAAGGACGTGGAGGCGTATCTCGATCTCGTCGCTGAACGCGGCGGGGCGCCTCTTGTAAATTTGACGAAAGAACCGGATCATGTCTGGAGAAGATGGAGCGAATATATAAGGAACCATATGAAGTCTTACTATTATAAGGGCGCAAATCCGCTCTATTATCATGCCTACAACGCGTTTTATAAAATAACCAGTTTTATCAGGCCCTTTATCCCTTCCGGATTAAAGAGCTTTATACCCGGATGGTTAAAAAACCTGTATTAGAGGACAATTAGATGTCGACCGTAAGAAAGATAGGCAAGAACATCAGTTTTATGATCCTGAGCAGGGCCGTGGCGGTCATCGTATCGTTCTTCATATTTCCTTTCATAGTGAGGCATGTGGGCAAGGAAGTATACGGCGTATATCTGATGGCCATGACGATAACAGGTTATTTCGGGATCCTGGACTTCGGGGTCATGTCCGCCCTCACCAAATACGTTTCCGAATATAACGGTAAGAAAGACTTAAACATGGTCAACAAGATAGTAGCCGCCTCCTTTACTTTTTACGCGCTGATAGGCGTAGTGATATCGGTCTTACTCTTTATCTGCGCCCAGCACTTTTCCAATTTCTTTAAAATAAATATTTCCGACGTAAAGGTTATGAAAGAGCTGCTTATGGTAGCGGGGGCATCCGCGCTCCTTGTCTGGCCGCTCAGCACTTTCAGGGGGACGGTCCAGGGACTAAACCTGTGGAACGTGGATGCCGTCGTCAATATCGTCGTGCAGGTCTTGAATGCCGCCGCCGCCTTTATCCTGCTCTCTTCGGGCTACGGCATCGTCCAGCTCTTCATAGTTTCCCAATTGACGATGATACTGGGCAGCGTCTTCTTATACTATATAAGCGAAAAGAACCTCTCCATGAAGATAAAGTTTCCCTATCTTGACGCCGGCACCTTCAAAACAATATTCAGCTTCAGCGTATTCATGTTCATAAGTTCGGTGATCGCCATATTCATATTCCAGGTACACAATATCATCATAGGTTATTTCATCTCGATGTCCGCGATCACCGTCTATGCCGTGGCCTACAATATCCAGGGCTATTTCAGGGCGATAAATTCGACTTTAGGCGCCCCTCCGTCGACAATGGCTCCCGAGATGGAAGGCAGGCGCGACTACGAAGGCCAGAGGAACCTTCTTTTTAAAGGCACCAAATACATGTCGGCGGTCTTTATACCGGTCGTATTGACAATGTTCTTTTTCGCGGAGCCCTTTATCA
>JAQURV010000016.1 GCA_029004355.1 Candidatus Omnitrophota bacterium | reverse complement strand
TCTGCTGCGCGGGAACAGGTTCACATATGAGAATACCATGGGCAACTCTCTTTACTTTTTGGCCGGGCTGGACATGGTCGTTTCGAAAACCGTAACGCTGGGCGTTGGTATAGATTACCTGTGGATAAGGACCGCGGGCACGCATAGATGGTGGGATCCCAACGATGACGCCGATATGTCATGGTCCGACGGGGTCCATGCATGGTCCGATCAATTGGGCCTGACGGCGCAGCTATCCTGCGCGTTTTAGTACATACGAGGAGGAACGATGCCGATCACTCAAAAGATATTATTCTACATACCCATAATCCCCCTGGGCATGATCATGGTCTTTCTTGCGGTAGCGTTGTCCATAGTGGGGCTTTGGCTCGTGTGGAAGTTCGTCCCGCGCAACATATTGAAGTCGCACAATGATCTGACCAACGCTATATTCCAGGCGATCGCGCTGGCCTATACGGTATTACTGGCTTTTGTGGTGGTCGTAGCGTGGCAAAATTATGACAAGGCCGTATCGCACACGGAAACGGAAGCCAATTGCCTGGTGGATATTTTCAGGTCCAGCGCCGCGTTTGGGAAAACATTTGAGACCGAAGCCCGCGCGGTTATAAAAGAATACGGGAAAACCGTTATACTCGAGGAATGGGAATCCCTGAGCCGCGGCGAGGAGAACGCGAAAGCGCGCGAGGCATTGAGAAAAATGTGGGAGCTCTACGTAAAATACGAACCAAAATCAGAGAAGGAGAATATATTTTACGCCGAATCTATAGATAAGCTTGACGGCCTGCGCGAAATGAGAAGATTGCGGATAATAGATTCAAGGACGGGCGTCCATCCCGTATTATGGTTCGTCCTGTTGGTAGGCGCGCTGACCACCATAAGCTTTACGTTCTTTTTCGGTTCGGATAAATTTATTAACCATGCGATAATGGCCTCCGCGTTGGGCGTGACGATAGCGCTCATATTACTTACGATATTGTCATTCGGTTTTCCGTTTACCGGAAGCGGGCGCATAGAACCGAAAATGTTCATGCAGGTTCTCGGCGTTAACTAGTTACGACGCAATAATTCACACCCGGCAGATCCCCGGAGATAAAATTGAATATCTTAGTCTTCAATTGCGGAAGTTCATCGCTGACATATAACGTCTTCGGTATAGCCGCGTCGAAAGATCAGAAGGAAATAATATCCGGAAAGGCCCACAGGGTAGGCGTAAAAGGCAAAGAACCGTCCTTTATAGAGCATCGTTTTCAGCAAAGCGTACGGAAAGATGTAGTGCCTATAAAGAGCCATGACCAGGCGGCTATCCTGATATTGCGGCACCTAAGTGAGAGCGATATCGGCATAGACTATATAGGCCACCGGTTCGTGAACGGCGGCGCCTACTTCAGCAGATCGGTCTTTATCGACAGGAATGTCTTAAATAAGCTGTATCTATGCCTGCCGCTTGCGCCGATCCATAACCCCGTCACGCTGGCAGTGATGCGGGAGTGCTCTAAACGATTTCCCCGCATAAAACAGTATGTGACGTTCGATACCGCGTTCCATTCAACAATACCGTATTACGCGTATACGTATGCCCTGCCTGAAAAAATAAGAAAAAGATTCGGATTCAGAAAATATGGTTTTCACGGACTCTCTTACTCGTATGTGGCCAAGACCGTTCCCGGGATACTAAAACGGCCGCCGGAAAAAGTAAAGATGGTGGCATGTCACCTGGGGACCGGAGGATCAAGTGTCGCCGCGATAAACGGCGGCATATCACTCGACAATTCCATGGGTTATTCGCCTCTGCCCGGGCTTATGATGAGCACGCGCTGCGGGGACATAGACCCGATGCTCGCCATATATCTGATGGCGACATACGGCTACAGGCCAGACCAGCTTATGGATATGCTCAACAAAGACAGTGGACTGTTGGGGATATCCGGGTTCTCAAGCGATATACGCGACATCATCCATCGTATATCCACAGAGGAGGAGCAGGCGGGGCTGGCCCTGGAGATGTATATACACCGTTTGAAAAAATACATCGGCAGCTATATAACGATACTCGGGGGCATCGACGCACTGGTATTCACGGACGATATAGGCCTCCGGAACCCTCTTATAAGAGAGAAGGTGTGTCGGGAGATGGAATGGTGCGGTATAGTTCTGGATAAAAGGCTGAACCGTAAGGCCGTCGGCAATGTCATCTCTGTATTGAATGCGAAAAATGCCAGCGTCAAGATAGTCTCTATTCCTGCCGAGGAAGAACTGGCCA
The DNA here is from genome assembly GCA_029004355.1 of Candidatus Omnitrophota bacterium. Lineage (GTDB taxonomy): Bacteria > Omnitrophota > Gorgyraeia > 2-01-FULL-45-10 > 2-01-FULL-45-10 > FEN-1322. Next base: position 19,747 of record JAQURV010000016.1, on the reverse strand, counting down.
TCTGTTTAGAGGGCCTGAAGCTGTTAAAGGCAAAAAGATGATAATAATATTCGAACCGGATCCGCCGTTCATACGATGGCGTACCGTAAAGAACGGGCGTTCATCGCGCGATAGAATTATATTCGGCGGATCATGCTTTGATAAGGTCCGGCAGAAAATAGCGAAAGAAAATAACGGCGAAAGGATCCTCTTCGGCTATCTATTGCCTAACGGCGGAGAGGAGATAGACAAACCCGTCAGCATATTGACCGGCCGATCGCTGGCCAGGATGGAGAAGTGCGTTAGATTCCTGCCGGAGCATAATAGTATTATCTACAAGATGGCGAAATACCTGTCGATGGAATTCGCGGACCACCGTCACGTGCTATTTTGCGATACGTCTTTTTTCATATGTCTTCCCGACAAGGCCAGCACCTATGCTATACCATATGAGCTGAGTAAAAAAGGCGTCAGGCGGTACGGAGGTTATGGGCTATGTCACGAGCGGGCATGGGAGGAAGCCAGGCGGGTATTTGGCAGGGGCGTTCAAAAAGTAATATCCGTATATCTGGGGAACGCCGCCAATATAGCGGCCATAAAGAACGGGGCCCCCGTAGAGACAACGGTAGGGTTTACCTCGGTGGAGGGCATACCGTCGCAAACCGCATGCGGCGATATCGACCCTACGATCATTTTTCAGCTTAACGCGGAAGGGATGTCGTTTGAGCGGATAAACGATCTGTTGTCCAGGGGAAGCGGCCTAAACTGCCTTCCCGATCAGGCGCCGGAAATATTGAAATATCATATCGCGAGATATACAGGGGCGTTTATCTCTGTCCTGGGAGGCATAGATGCGATAGTCTTCACCGCAGATAACGCAAAGAACACAAAAACGCTCATTTTGAGAATATGCCATCTTCTTGACTTTCTTGGATTTAAGAGTAGAATAAAAATAAGAAAAACGGACGGCAGGACGATCCTGAGTAAAGGCAATTCGAAGATAAAAGGCCTTTATTTACAATATGATAAATGGAAGATGTTGAGCGAAAAGGCTATCGCGCTGGCACACGATAAGGAGACATGATATTATGAAAGAAAAAAGATATCTCGTAGATGTAGGCATGAAGAACCTGCCTTTTCCCATGAAAGTCGTTTCGAAAGTAAAGGCGGAAGGCCAGTTCACCGTAGCGAATATATCGATAAGCGCGCGCATAATGCACGAGTTCGAGTCAGGGTGGATAGATAGATTTATCGAAATAGTCCATAAACACAGAGACAGGATAGGGACGAAGACGCTGAAGACGAATATAAAGGACTATCTTAAAAAACTGCACGCATCGACCATCAGGATCGACTTCGATTACCCGTATTTTATAGAAAAACTTACCCCCGTTTCCAGGGAAAAATGCCTGGTAAGATATATGTGCACTTACTCCGCCAAGATCTCTTCGGTCGAAAACAAGGCAAGGATCATTTTTAAAATGCAAGTCCCGGCCATTACCACGTATCCTGTTTCCGATCCGGAGAGAGCGGGAGGCTTGTTCGGCCAGTTGAGCGTAGCGGAGATCGAAGTAGAATCTCAGCGGGACATATATCCGGAAGATCTTGTAAAGATCGTAGATAAGCATGCGCTTGTCCCCGTCTATTCGTTTTTAACAAAAGAAGACCAGGGTTTTGTCATTCAAAAGATACATTCCGAAAAAAAGACCAGCGTGGTCATGACAGACGAGATAAAGAACGAATTGATGCATAACAGCGCGATCAACTGGTATTCGATCCGCTGCTCCAATTTTGGTATGCTCCACTCCTACAGCACCGTGATCTCTACAGAGAAGAGCATGTGGATCCCGTCCGTAAGCTACAGCGAATAGGCTTATAGGTGGTATATCTTTATATGAAAGAAGAGGATATATACACATAGCATTATTACAGCAGCCCCGAGGGCTGCTTTTTTGTGCGGATAAAGATAAGCGGGAGGTGGCATATGAAGAAGTGGATGGTTATAGCGGTAGGGATATTGGTAGTTATCTTTATTTTGGGCATAGCCAAAGACCTGGTTATCAAGGTAGCGGTAGAATCCGGGACGCAGATAGTGACCGGCCTGAAATTAAAGATCGGAGGATTCAGGATAGGGATGCTGAATACCCTCGTAGACATAAGGAACCTGCGCATACTAAATCCCGCAGGTTTCAAAGATAAGAACATGCTCAACATGCCGGAGATATATGTAGATTATGACCTGCCTGCCATCTTCAAAGGAAAGGTCCACTTGACGGAAACGCGCATAAATATGCGGGAATTCACCGTCGTCAAAAACGAAAAAGGCAAGCTGAACCTCGACTCGCTTAAGGTCGTGCAGGCCCAGAAATCGGGCGGCAAGACGCAGGAGAAGGCCGGCGGAAAAGTCCCGGAGATACAGATAGATAAGCTGCGTTTAAAGATAGGCAAAGTGGTTTATAAGGACTATTCCAGGGGCGGCGAACCGAGCGTAAAGGAATTCAATGTCAATATAGACGAGCAATATACAAACATAACGAATCCCTACACTTTGGTCAGCCTGATAGTCGTAAAAGCCCTTATGAACACTTCCATAGCGGGCCTTGCCAATTTCGATCTCAAAGGTTTGAGCGGTTCGGTTTCCGGGACACTTGCCAGCGCCCAGAAGATGACCGCGCAGGCCTCCGAGACGGCGCAAAAGGCGACAAAGACAGCCATCGAAACGACCCAGAAGGCCGCGGAAGCAGCCTCAAAAGCTAAAGACGCCGTGAGCGGGGTATTCAAGAGCCCGTTCTGAGACCAGCATGAAAGAATCGCGCTTTGTCGTATACCCAGCAGTCATTTTCATGATATTATCCGCGTTGGTATGGGGTAAAACAGTTGGGCATTCATTCGTTTGGGACGACGAATACTTTATAGTTTCAAATAACGCCATTCACAGCTGGACATCCATACCCGGATATTTTACGGATATTTCAACAAGCGCCGGTAAAGGGTACGCTCACGCTTTTGGCGTGTTCAGGCCCATCCGTAATATATCCTATCTTGTCGACTTTAAAATCTCCCATCTCGATCCGCGCTGGTGTCACCTGCACAACCTGATACTCCATCTCTTAAATGCGCTTCTGGTATTTCTGATCGCGAAGGAACTACTGAAAGAAAAATTTAGTTCTCTCTTTGCCGGGCTTGTCTATCTGATCCACCCGGCCCAAAGCGAGGTTGTCGCCTGGGTAAAATGCCGCGATGACTTATTGGCCGGACTTTTCGTCTTCACAGCCTTTTTATTATGGCTAAGATGGCATCGCGCATTGAATATAAGGCAGATGATCATATTGGCGGCATTATATTTTTTGGCGTGCCTCTCTAAAGAACAAGCCATCGCCCTTCCTGCGGCGTTTCTTCTTTATGATATACTGATTTGCGGCGGCAATCCTTTTAAACGTTTATGGCGGCTCTATCTATATCTCTTTCTCGCCGGACTTACTTATCTGGCGTGGAGGCATTGTTTTATAGGGCATACTGCCCAATCCGTTTATTTGGACGGCGGATTTTTACCGGCAATGATGACAATGTTTAAAGTAGGCGTTAAATATCTGTTAATATTAGCATATCCCCAGAGGTTGCTTGCCGATTATTCGGGGATCCTGCCTTTAAAATCATTTATTGACTGGCATCTTTGGCTGTACGCGGGCATCCTGGCGCTATTTGCCGCCCTTGTTTTTAAAAGCCGCAAGCGGTGGCCCGTCGGATCGTTCGGGTTGTGCTGGATCGTCATATTTCTTCTGCCCGTATCTAACCTTGTCCCGATGAAACAATATATGGCAGAAAGGTTTCTATATTTGCCTATTGCCGGTTTTGCGGTTGCCATGGGTGCCGGTCTATTATTTTTCAGAAAGCATACTTCAAAAATAGCAGCGGCGTCTGTCGCTATATTTATTTTAACAGGCTACGGAGTTAGATCTGAACATAGAGTAAATGTATGGCGAAACGACTATACCCTGTTTGCCGCGACGGTGCAAGATACGCCAGCTTATGCCGTAAGGCCCCGCATCAATCTTTTGACAGTCATGTTAAATAACGGAGAATTTGAAAAGGCGCTGCCTATTGCCCGGGAAATATTCAATATGATCAAAGATGATCCTTCCTTCAATGCCCGCGACAAAGCTCAATCTGCCGGCGACCTGGGCCTCGCGCTTTTGAGAACAAATAATACGGAATTAGCCAAAAAAGAACTCCTTTCCGCCATTAAGATCGACCCGTCGTATGTAACCCCGTATATCTACCTTGGTTTTATCGAAGGCAAAACAGGTGATCATCCATCAGCTATCAGGTGGTTTAAAGCCGCTGTCAGAGTTTGCCCTGAAGATCCAAGCGCATACTATAATTTAGGGGTAGCCTTAAAAGAGGCGGGGCGCCCGGAGGAAGCTAAAGAAGCTTTGAAAAATTCTATAGCATGCGGTTACCCGGGGCCGGAGGCCCATGAAACCCTGGCAGCGTTAGACAATAAATAGCCGAACCATTGTATTTTACCGAAAAATGTGCTATACTATATATGAGGCTAAGGGAGAGAGGATTTAGACAGTAGCCCATAAGCCTCGTAGGGTTTGGCCCATCTACCGCATATACGAGAAGTGGAAAAGGTAGGTGGGTTTTCTTTTATATGCTATAATTATTTTAAAGATGAAAGCGATCGGGATCGTAACAGGACCGAGAAAAGGGCAGGTAACCGACAGATTAACGGAATCTGCCCTCGATGGGTTGCGTGACAGAGGCGCCTCTACCGAGAAGATCTATTTTATGGATCTGACAATAAAGCCATGCAGGGGTTGTTCCGCCTGCCAGCGAACGGGGCGATGCATCATAGAAGACGATTTTAATGCCGTTGCCGACAAGATCCGGGACGCCGACATAGTAGTTTTTAGCTCGCCTACCTATTTTAGCAATGTGACCTCCTGCGCCAAAAGATTTTTTGACAGAGGCTATTCTATGTTCAAAGAGTTCCGCTTCGGCCCTGTCTATCCTTCCAAAAAACCGGGTAAGGTCATCCTGATAACAAGCTGTCACGCGCCCTTTCCGTTTTCCCATCTATTAGGTATCGTTACGGGTTCTGTCCGGGCCATGAAGGCATTTTTCAATTATATGCACGTCAGGATAAAAACGCTTACGGCGACAGGCGCCGCAGATTTTGACGCTAAGAAACACGCTAAATTACTCGAAAGGGCCTATAACCTTGGCAAAACTATTTAACGTATTTATAATAATCGTATGCTTTATCGTTTTATCGGCTGCCCCAGCAATCGGCATAACCAACGGGGAGAAAGCGCCGTATTTTCGGGTGGTATCCGGCAGCAACGAGACCCTTACATCCGATATGCTTAAAGATAAAGTAGCCACGATATTCTATGAAACGAAAGATACAAAAGAAAAGAACAGGGCCCTTAAAGAGGAGCTGAATGCATTTTATGCGGGATCATCTCCGGCGGTACAAAAAGAGGTGATGAGGATAGCCGTTATCCGCTGCTCGGTTTTTATGCCGGTCATATGGCAGCGGAGTTTGCGCGAGAATTCCAGAAAAGAAGGCATTATCATATACGGAGATTGGGACGGCGCGATGGAAAAGAGCTACGGCATGGCAGTCGATGAGGCTAATTTCCTGATCATCGATAAGGCGGGGACCGTCCGTTACGTCAGGTCGGGCGTTATCCCGAAAGAAGAATTTCAGGTCATTAAAAAGATCCTGAACGATCTGGAATAAAGAGCTCGAAGGATTATGCGGAAAGGGGGCAGTGATGGATAAGAAGAGACCTGCGGGAGTGACGATATTCAGCTGGGTAATAATCATTGGGACGGTCCTGAGCGCCATGAGCCTCGCGGAAGCGCAAAAAGTGAACCCGCCGCTTTCGAATTACTTCTATTTTATTATACTGCCGGCCTCTTTCATAATGGCCGTCTATTTATTAAAATTGAAGAATTGGGCCCGCGTAGGAGTGATCGTAATAGCGATATTGGTATCGGCAGAGACCTTGATAACGGCGCCAAGCGCAATAAAGAAAGGCAGTGAAGTCTATTCGGCTCAATTCGAACAGGAGTTCAATGACGCGGCCAAAGCTGCCGCCGAAAAGAAAGGTTATAAGCCGGCCCAGGTAGATATGGCCAGGCTGAAAGAGGCCGTAAAGAAGTCGATCAACGTAATAATGGTGATATCGATAACCATAGCCTTATTATTTAACCTGGCGGTTATCATGTATTTCATCCATCCTAAAGTAAAGGCGCAGTTCATAACTTAAGAACCGGGCCCCTATGCATCTTATTAACAGGATAGCCGAATATTTCACGGACTATCTCGTATTCTGGGTGGTCATCGCCGTGGCTGCGGCTTACTTTTTCCCACAAGCCTTTATCCCGCTCAAGCCTTTTATAGACTGGTTCTTCGCGGCAACGATGTTCGGCATAGGCGCGCTCCTTTCGGTGAAAGACTTCGAGCCCATCTTTAAAAAACCGAGGCTCGTTATCCTGGGAATACTGGCGCAGTTCACCATCATGCCCCTCGCGGCGGTTATCATAGTGCGGCTCCTGGATCTCCCGCCGGCGCTTGCCTTCGGGCTCATCCTCGCGGGGGCCGTCCCCGACGCGATGGCGGCAGGCGTTATGTCATACATAGCCGAGGCGGATGTCGCGCTGTCGGTCGCGCTCACTACGGGTACTACGCTCATATCGCCGGTCGTTACCCCGGCCCTCATGTATTTCTTTGCCCACGAATACGTGCCGATCCAGTTCTGGCCCATGATGCAGAGCATCATGCTCATGGTGATCGTGCCGCTCTTCCTTGGCCTTACCGCGCGGCATTATTTCAAACGGCCCGTCGAGAAGATGCGTCCCGTATTCCCGGCGTTCTCCACGATATTCATAGCCTTCATCTGCGGCCTGGTCGTCGCGCTCAACAGAGGAGCGCTTGGAGGCATCACGGTCATTGTCTTTATCTCGGTGGTCCTGCTCAATATCTCCGGGCTGGTATTAGGTTACGGCGCGGGCATATTATTTAAATTCAACCGGAAACAGCGCCGTACGCTTGCCATAGGCGTGGGCATGCAGAACGCAGGCCTCGGCGCGGTCCTTGCGATAAAATATGCCTCGGCGGAAGCCGCGATACCCAATGCGCTCTTCGCCACATGGTGTATAATAAGCGCGGCCGTATTGGCGAGCATCTGGAACCGGATGCCTGACCCGGCGGAAAAACAGGAAGGCGCATAGATGAAAAAGACCATAACAGCGTTTCTATTATTCGCGTTTGTGCTGACTTCGGGTCCGGAGGCCTGGGCGATCTCCTGGGAAACAGACCTTGACGGGGCGTTCAAAAAGGCAAAGGCCGAAGGCAAACCCGTCATGGCCGATTTCTACACGGAATGGTGCGGCTGGTGTAAAAAACTCGACGAAGATGTTTATGTGGATGAGACCGTGGATAAACTGGCCGAAAGATTCATCTGTGTTAAGGTGGATTGCGGGGTCGATAAGAACGCGTTCTCAAAATATAAACTGCGGGGATATCCCACCGTCATATTCTTCAGCGCGGCCGGCAAGACCGTGGATACTGTCGTAGGATACAGGAACGCGCCGACCTTCGCCGGCATCATGAAAGCAGTACTCGATAAATCGCCTAAGGCCAAAACAGCCGCCGCCGCTCAGCCCAAACCGGCAAGTGAATTCGAGCTGGCAGGCATCATGGGCTCTAAGGCTATTATTAACGGTAAGACCGTAGCCGTGGGCGACGAAGTGGATAGCGCGAAGGTTGTCGCTATTACAAGCACCTCCGTGAAACTGCAATATAAAAATAAGGAATTGAGATTAGAAATGTAGCCGGCGGAACTTTTTTGCCTGCCTTGTTGTCTAATATCCTGAAAGGAGGCAAAAAATGTTAAAACATATCTTAAAATATCGGTTAGCTATAGTGATTTGTTCTCTGATGGTATTATGCTCCCAGGAAGCGTTTGCGTGGGGCCCCGTCAACTCCAAAAAGCACTATTATTGCGGCGGAAGGTGGTATAAGCACGGTTGGCTCGGGTTCGACGTTGCCGTGGCCGCCCTCACCGCCGGCGCCATTGTCGAGGCTTTGCCGCCGAGGCACAGCAGTGTTGTGGTCAGGGGTGTGCCCTACTACTATTATGACGGCGTCTATTACAGGCCCTGCTCCCAGGGCTACGTCGTTGTCCTGCCGCCCGTAGTGACCCAACCCTTTTATGCCGCGCAAGAAGCGGCTCAACCCATTACGGCAACCGCTCCGGGAACGGTGATTATCAATATCCCCAATTCTAAAGGCAGCTATACGCCGATCACGCTGAGAAGGTCGGGCAACGGATTTATCGGGCCGCAGGGTGAATATTATTCCGAGCACCCGACTGTAGAAGAATTAAAAACTTTGTATGGATAGCCCTTTTTGTTCTATAATACTGGCATATGCTGAAGATAGTCTTTGTGCTTCCGGCTGTCGGTGAAACAGGTTTTGCCAAGGCCAGGCAGCCTATAACTTTTAGCTCGCTGCACCACGGACTCTGCTATTTAAGCGCCTGCGCCAAAAGGGCCGGGCACCTGACGAACCTCATAGACCTAAGAGAGCTGTCCGGGTGGGACGATTTTCAAAAGGACCTGAAAGAACTCTCTCCCGACGTCGTAGCCATAACGATGATGAGCGTCGATTTTGACTACGCCGTTGAAGCGGCGAAGGCTGCCAAGGCAGCTCTGCCTAACGTAAAAGTCGTCATAGGCGGGCCGCACCCCAGCATAATGCCGGAAGAACTCACATCGAATAACTACATCGACCATATTATCATCGGCGAAGGGGAGACGAGCTTTGTAAAACTGCTCGCGGATATCGAAAAGGGCGCCCCGGCGGAGAAGGTGATAACGGGCGAGCACCCCGACCTCAACAGCCTTCCTTTCGCGGACAGGGAACTATTCCGTTACAAGGAATCGCCCATAGAGAGCTTTCTGGACAGGCCGTTCGTCACGCTTATAGCGGGCAGGGGATGCATCTACAACTGCAGCTTCTGCCAGCCTGCCGAGCGCAAGATATTCGGGAACAAGGTAAGGCGCAGGTCGGTCGACAATATAATCAAAGAACTGAACGAACTCCGCGACAGGTATCATTTTCAAAGCATGATGTTCCACGACGACTGCCTTACCGAAGACAGGGGCTGGATCGAAAAATTCTGCAGAGAGTACAGAAAGAACGGGTTCAAGGCGCCGTTCGTTTGCCAGAGCAGGGCGGATATAATCTGCAAGAACGAAGATATGATAAGGATCATGAAGAGCTCCGGCCTCGGCATGTTCCTCATCGGTTTCGAAAGCGGCAACGACCGCATACTCAAACTATTGAGAAAAGGCTCGACCGCCGAGATGAACTACAGGGCCGCGAAGATCTGCAAGAAACACGGCATAAGGATGTGGGCCAACTACATGTTCGGGATCCCGACGGAGACAAGAGAAGAGGCCATGGATACGGTCAGGATGATACGGAAGATAAAGCCGTACAGGATGAGCCCCGCGTTCTTTACGCCTCATCCGGGGAGCGACCTTTACGATTACTGCATAAAGAACGACCTTTCTCTGATAAAGGCCCACAGCGATTACTCGCGCGCCCCCATCCTGCCTAAGATAAAAGGAGTCGACTACGAGTTTTTGCGCGAAGCCGTCAGGATGTCGACGGAACGCTCGGCCTGGACGCGTCTATACCTTAGGTACGATTTCATAATGGAAAGAAAGATAAAGCACGCCTTCCGTAAGATCCAAAAATAATTTGCATAATCACCGGGATGTGGTATAATTAATTATGAACATATGTTCATAATGGCGGATAGATGAGACCGAAGAAGACTAGATGGATAAAATGCCTGCCGGGCGAGAGATGTTTCAAGCCCATCTGCAAACCCTTAAATAAGGTTAAATGTATCTGTTTGACCCTGGATGAATTTGAGGCCGTCAGGCTGGCCGATCTGGACGGGTTAAAACAGATAGATGCGGCTAAAAGACTCAAAATATCGAGACCGACATTCTCAAGGATCGTATCATCCGCCCGCAATAAGATCGCCGACGGACTGGTCAATATCAAGGCTATAAGGATCGAGGGCGGCTGCTGTAAAATAACAAGGAAGAGACGGTAATTATGGATAGAAGGACGATATTCGCGATAACGATACTGGTCCTGATCTTCGCGGTAATAATCGTATACGAATGGACCGGGGCATGGACGGGCGTCAAGGTCACAATGGCCGAGAACAAGGTCATTACCGCGCAACTTTTGCAGGAGCACAAGATACCGGTGCACATGTTCCTGGTCTTTACCATCATCGACTATGTAAAGCATTCATGGCTATGCCTTTTGCTGGCCTTTATAGCCGCCGGCGCGCTCCAGGAATTTGCGCCGAGAGACAAAGTCATCAAACTTATGGGATCAGGCAGAGGTTTTACGCCGTACGCGGTGGCCGGTCTCGGGGGGCCGCTCCTTTCGATGTGCTCATGCAGCATCATTCCTCTCTTCGGGGGATTATATAAAAGAGGCGCAGGCCTTGGTCCTGCGATCACCTTTCTTCTGGCCGCTCCCGCATTTAACCCGGCAGCGATCCTGCTCACTCTGGGTCTTCTCGGCTGGAAGTTTGCCGTAGCAAGAGCTATGGTTGCGGTAACGGCAGGGATCCTCGTAGGATATACCACAGACAGGATCTTTAAGAACAGGCTTCCCGAACCCGAACCGGTGCGTATAGATACGGAAGCCGATGGAGGATCGCAGGAAGATCAGGGTTTTGGCAAGAGGTTGGTCAATATGGCATTGTATTCGTGGGAATTCGTAAAGATGGTGCTTCCTTTGATATTCTTGGGCGTTATCTGCGCGGGCCTCGTAAAGGCATTTTTGCCCCCATCGGTCATAATCAAATACCTGGGCAACGGCATTTTACCGGTCATGCTATCCTCGGCTATCGGCGTATTCATGTATACCCCGACCTTAGTCGAGATACCGCTCGTCCGGGGGTTCCTGGAGTCCGGCATGGGAACAGGCGCCGCGATGGCATTTCTTCTGACGGGCCCGGCTTTAAGCCTGCCTTCGATACTAGGGGTATGCAAGATAGTTAAGCCGCGCGTTCCGGCGGTATATGCGACGCTTATGTGGATATGCGGAACTATAGCAGGTCTTGTGTTCTGGTTTTTTGTGCCGCGGTTTTAACAGGGGGGAGAGCACGATGAAGATAGAGATATTCGGGCCGGGATGCCATCGGTGCGGTGAGGTTGAAAAGGGCGTAAAGAGCGTCCTTTCGGAACTCAATATCGTCGCGGACGTCGAAAAGGTCAAAGAGATAAATAAGATAGTGGACGCGGGTATTATGCAGACGCCGGGGTTGCGCATTAACGGCAAGATCAAATGCTACGGCCGCATTCCCAAGGCGGAAGAAATAAAAAAATGGATCTCGGGGGAGAAATGAAACGCGCACGGCTCCTTTTAGTTGCGGCGCTCATATTCGTTTCGTTTGTATGCGAAGCCGCTCCCGCAAACAGCGTGATAGTCTATTACTTTCACGGTAATTTCCGATGCGTCAATTGCAAAACGATCGAACAGAACACGAAAGAGGCGGTCGAGAAATATTTCCGGAAAGAATTGGATGCGGGCACGGTAGTTTTTAAGGTAGTCAACGTCGAAACGAAAGGTAACGAACATTTTACGGACGAGTACAAGCTTTATACGAAATCCGTCGTACTCTCTCTGGTAAAGGGCGGTAAGGAGATCAAATCCGACAATCTCACCAAGGTATGGGAATACCTGAGGAACAAGGACGCCTTTCACCAATATATAAGAACAGAGATAGAAAAGTATCTCAAGGAGCTTTAATAGATGATCATCCTGACGGCCCTCTGGCTCGGCGTCCTTACCTCAATAAGCCCGTGCCCGCTCGCGACGAATATCGCGGCGATCTCATTCCTCTCCAGGAAGATAACCCATCCAAAGACGGTATTTTTATCGGGGATCTCGTATACCATAGGCAGGATGCTGGCGTATGCTATATTGGGTTTTCTTATCGTGAAGTCTCTATTAAGCGTGCCCCTGGCGGCGAACTTTCTGCAGAAGTATATGAACAAAGCATTGGGTCCGATCCTGATAATCGCGGGCCTTTTTTTGCTGGATATTTTTAAACTCAATATCCCGAGCCTGATAATCCAGGAAAGACATCAAACCAGGCTCGCCGGGTCCGGCATATTCGGCGCTTGCATCCTAGGCTTTATCTTTGCGCTGTCGTTTTGCCCTATATCGGCCGCGCTCTTTTTCGGGAGCCTCATACCGCTGGCGGTAGAGAGCAAGGTAGGGTTGAGCCTGCCCTTCATATATGGGCTCGGTACTGGCCTGCCTGTATTTATTTTTGCCCTGGGCATTGCATTGGGGATCACCTCTTTAAACCATTGGTTCGGCAAGGTGGCCAGACTCGAGGTATACGCAAGAAAAATTACCGGAGCTATCTTTATGGCAGTAGGGCTGTATTATATAGCTATTTATCTGGGGGTGCTTATATGAAAGACAGGAAGATAAAAAAGATAGTGAAAGAAAAATACGCCAAAGTAGCGTCGCAGAACGTTTCTTGCTGCCTTACGGATTCATGCTGCGGGAGCGCAAGCTCTGTGAAAAATATAAGTAAAACAGTCGGTTATAGCGACACAGACATTGATATCGTTCCCGAAGGCGCCAACCTGGGCCTTGGATGCGGCAACCCGGTTGCTATTGCATCTTTGAGGGAGGGCGATGTCGTGCTTGATCTGGGAAGCGGCGCCGGATTTGACGCATTCCTTGCTTCTCCAAAAGTCGGCAAGACCGGCCGGGTTATAGGCGTTGATATGACACCGGAGATGATCGAAAAAGCCCGGAAGAATGCCGGGAAGGGTAAGTATACGAATGTGGAATTCAGGCTGGGTGAGATCGAAAAACTGCCCGTCGAGGATGCTTCGATCGACGTCATTATATCAAACTGTGTCATTAATCTATCACCTGAAAAACAGAGGGTTTTTAAAGAGGCTTTCAGGGTGCTTAAACCCGGAGGGCGGCTCATGGTTTCCGATCTGGTCCTGGTCAAAGATCTGCCGGACATAATAAAGGGATCGGTCGAGGCATACGTGGGTTGTCTTGCCGGAGCGATCAAGAAAGATGAATACCTGAGGTTTATAAAGCTTGCCGGGTTTAAAGAAGTCAAAGTGATCGGTCAGACGAGTTATCCCACAGACGCTATGTTCAAGGAATTTAAATGTACCGAAGACGCGATAGCCAGCGTGAAGATATCGGCAAAAAAGGAATAGCCGGATGCAATATACCAAGCATGCGGCAAAGGAATTAAGGCGGGAACTGTCCTTATTGGACAAGCTTTTAACCCCGCTTATATTTATTGCGATGGGAGCCGGGATAGCTTTGGGGTATTTTGTCCCCGGCGTTACTAAGATCATATCCGGTATGCAGGTCGGGACGACCTCGGTCCCGATCGCCATAGGTCTCATCCTTATGATGTATCCGCCCCTTGCAAAAGTAAAATACGAGGAGATCGGGAAGGTATTCAATAAACCGAAACTTCTCATCCTTTCTCTCGTGCAAAACTGGATAGTCGGTCCGCTGGTGATGTTCATCCTTGCGATAGTCTTCCTTAGGGGTTATCCGGAGTATATGATCGGCGTGATCTTGGTAGGGCTGGCCAGATGTATAGCGATGGTTATCGTCTGGAACGAGCTTGCGGAAGGCGATAGGGAATTTGCCATAGGACTCGTCGCTTTTAACGCGCTTTTCCAGGTCTTGTTCTACGCAGCCTACATCTATCTATTTATTACCGTCGGCCTTAACTGGCTGGGACTTGCGAAGGGATTGAATATCAGCATTTCGATGGTCGAGGCGGCCAAAACCGTATTTTTTTACTTAGGGATACCGTTTCTCGGAGGGGTACTCACCCGCGCCGGCCTGATTAAGCTAAAAGGGAAGAGGTGGTTTGAAGATGTCTTTATCCCGAGGATAAGCCCCATAACGCTCGTCGCGCTTCTCTTTACTATCGTCGTCATGTTTTCCCTGAAAGGACAATACATCATACAGCTGCCTTTCGACGTATTAAGGATCGCGGTGCCGCTCCTCATATATTTCTTCTTTATGTGGTTTGTCACGTTCTTCATCGCCCGAAAGATGGGGATCGGTTACGGACAGACGACCGCCGCTTCTTTTACGGCGGCCAGCAACGATTTCGAGCTTGCTATTGCGGTTGCGGTCGCGATCTTCGGGATCAGCTCTAACCAGGCTTTTGCGACCGTTATAGGTCCCCTGATAGAAGTCCCCGCCCTTATAATCCTCGTCAATGTCGCTTTGAAAATTAAAGATCGTAAGTAGTTCAAACTACTAGATATTTGTATTGTATTATTACCGGAACGATGTTACGATTATAAAAAATAGGAGGGCAAGATGACGACGTTGACAATAGTATCAATTGTAATTGCCGCACCGGTCATTTATTTTCTAAGGCACATATTCGGCGGAATGATCGGCCTTTACAGGATAGTTCCCGTCAACGAAGTGCATATCAGGATCTTGCGTAATTCCAAGACCATATTCTCCTCACGAACAGGCAAGAGCGCATATTGGGTGATCCCTTTCATAACTAAATTACACAAACTGCCTCTTTGCAATCTGGCCATTCCCGTTAACGATATAAAATTGAACGACAAGAATATGGCCAAGTTCGTCTGCGACATAATGTGCTTTATCAATATAAAAGATATCAGCCTGGCGGTCGAAAGGTTAATACTCACCGATACTTCAAAAGAGATGGGTTTTGATTTTATAAGGCTTTCCGAAGACCTGAGAGCCATTATGGAGAGCGTCGGCAGGACCGTTACCACAAAACAGACGCTTTTGGATATTTATATGAACAGATCGCTATTAGATCAGGCTATAACCAAGGAAGTGGAACAGGTATTCCCGAAGTGGGGCATAGAGCTGGTCGACCTGGAATTGAAGGATATAAAGGATGTAGTAGGCAGTACCATTATTCAGGATATAGAAAGAAAGGTTGCCGCGGAAATAAGGAGAGACGCGGATATCAAAGTGGCTACCACGACCAAAGAGGCGGAACTGGCAAAGGCGGAGGCGGAGGAGATCTACCGCAAACGGCAGATCGAGAAAGATAAACAGATCGGGATGGCTGAACAGATAAAGAACCAGGAGATAGCCGATAAGGAAGCGGAGGCCAACGCCCAGAGGATAGAGGCCATGAGGAAGCTGCAGGTAGGCCAGGCGGAGATAGAGAAACAGAAGATAGAACAGCTGGCCATGGCGCAAAAGATAAAATATACCGTTGAGGCCGAAGGCCAGTCAAGCCAGATACAGCTCGTCGGGAAGGCGGAAGCCAATATAATACAGATAAAGAAAGAGGCCGACGCGGCGGGAACGCTGAAACTCGCAGAGGCGATGAAGAAGTTCGACGACATGGCCATAAACGTCAAGATGCTCGATATCCAGAAAGAGATCATGATCTCCAAGTTTAACGCTCTCGGCGCCGCCATACAAAAAGCCGACGTGAAGTGGATCATGAGCGGTACGAACGCCCAGAAATTTTTTGGGATCAATCTCGACGCCGAAGGCGGGGCGAATATAAAGCAGTTTATCGATGAGAGCGGTCTGGATCTGGAAAAGCTGAGAGACCTGTTGGGGAAAGACAGAAAAGCGAAAGATTAAGAGCGTCTTAAGTCCCGCGGCAGGGTAAAAATGAATTTACTGCCCTTCCCGGGTTCGCTCTCCACCCAGATATTTCCTTTGTGTAATCTTACTATATCTTTGGCGATGGAAAGGCCCAGGCCCGTCCCTTCCTGCCTCTCAGCCAGTATGCGCTCGAACTTATCGAATATCTTTTCAAGATATTCCTTCTTGATGCCGGGTCCGGTATCGGCGACCTCGAAACGTATCTCGTCCTCCGTCCCGCTAAGCTTAACGGTTACGGAGCCTTTGTTTGTATACTTTATGGCGTTATTCAGAAGATTTATGATGACTTCCGTCAATTTGTCCTTGTCGGCCCAGACCATCCCCATATCCGGCTGGATATCTTTATTAAGTACGAGGTTTTTTCTGGAAATCTCATTCTCGTAATCCTTCAGCAGTTGATCTACCAGCGACGTTATATCGATCTTATCCCTCTTCATCTCTATCTTTCCGGATTCTATTTTGGACAGGTCGAGGAGGTCCATGACCAACCGTATGAGCCGCTCTATATTCCTTTGTCCCGCTTCGAGTATCTCCTTCTGTTTCGGGTTTATCTCCCCCGCCATCCCCTCGAGCACAATGGTAAGGGACTGTTTTATGACGGCCAGCGGGTTCTTGAACTCATGGGATACGTTGGCCACAAAATCCGACTTGCGGGCATCCATCTCTCTTAATTTTTCGTTAGCCTCTTTCAGCTCTTTTAATAGACGCTTATTCTCCATCGCCAGGCGCTGTTTCTCGAGCGCCTTGCCGATAACCTGCAGTACCTGGTCCATATTTACGGGTTTTGTAATATAAGAGTAGGCGTCTTTATTTATAGCATCGATGGATGAATCTATAGACGCGTAGGCGGTCACCATTATAGTCACGATATCTTCATTGAAGTCGCTTATGGTCTTCAAGACTTCCAGGCCGCTGATGTCGGGCAGCCGTATATCCAAAAAAACTATATTGAAGAACTTCTCCTTGATCTTAGAGATCGCTTCCTGCCCTGTCCCCGCGGTCTCTACGCCATAGCCTTTAAGCTTCAATATATTCCCGAAGCTCTTCCTTGCGCCGGCGTCATCATCTACAACGAGGATATCAATCACGTTTATGCGCCTTCCCGGAAATCTCATCGATCAGCCTGATGGCTTCATTCATGTCGAACGGCTTATAGAGACAGATATAAGCGCCGTTCTTTATAGCCTGCGCGACAAGATCGTCCATCTCCTGGCGATGGGCTGTCATCACCATCACTATGGCGGCAGGGTTCACCTTCTTTATCTCCAGGTATGTCTCCAGCCCGTTCAGGACCGGCAATTTCATGTCGATAAAGAATATGTTATGCGGCCTTTGTTTCGCCATGACGATCGCTTCTTCGCCCGTAAGGCAGGTGCTGACGCTGTAACCCTTATTCTCCAGGACCTTCTTCATCGTGGTGCAGATATTAGGGTTATCGTCGACTATAGCTACTAGCGCCCCGTTCTTCGATTTCTCTATCATATTTATGACCATCTCCATATCGAAAGGTTTGCGGACCACGGCGTAAACCCCTTCTTTTAAGGCGTCCCTGATCAGGTCCTCTACGGAGAAGGCGGTCATCAATATTACCCTGATGTCCGATCTTATTACCTTGAGTTGCTTATAGGTCTCCACGCCGTTCATTACGGGCATCTTGATATCCATGAGCACCGTATCTACCGCCTGCTTTTTTATTATTTCGATAGCACTTGCACCGCTGTTCGCAGTGGTTGTTTCGTACCCCTTCTTAGCCAATACCTTCGACAGCGTATTGCAAAAATTAACATCATCGTCGACGATCAGCACTCTTGTCTTTTCCGCCATATCTCATCCTCTCTTAACAGGTAATTTGACCGTAAAAGTCGTGCCCTTGCCGGCCTCGCTCTTGACTTCCAGCTTGCCCTCATGCCTCTCCACCAGCGATGCGCAGATGGATAGCCCAAGCCCCGTGCCCTTCGTCTTCGTCGAAAAGAGCGGTTCGAATATCTTCGCCAGATTCTCTTCTGAGATGCCGCCGCCCGTATCGGAAACAGCAGCTTCTATAAATTCTCCTTCGTGAGCCGTAGTTATCTTAAGCTTGCCGCCTTGCTCCATCGCCTCTAACGCGTTCTTGATCAGGTTATAAAAGATCTGATGCATCTGGAGCGCGTCTACCGCTATATCCGGCAGGCCGTCTTTCAGGTCCAGGACCAATTCTATATTCGGCTCTATCCTCAGCCTGCTCAAAACCTCCCTGACTATCAAATTTATGTTCTCCGGCCGGAGGACAGGGTTCTTAGCCCTGGAAAACTCCAGAAGGTCCGCGATGATCTTATCCGAATTCTCTATCTCCTGAGTAATGATGTCCAGGTTCTCCTTGACCTCCGGGTTCTCTTTGGACAGGCCCAGCATGTTCAGGTAATATACCACATTCTTCATTACCCCTAACGGGTTCCTGAGCTCGTGCGCCACGCTCGAGGCCAGCTTTCCGATGCTGGCCATCTTTTCGGAACGAACGAGCTTATCCTGCGATGCCCTCAGTTCACTCGTCCTTGCATCAACAGCTTTCTCCAATTCTTCATTGTACCTTCGCAGCAACTCTTCGGTCTTTTTGCGTTCCGTGATATCGTGCGCTATCGTAGAAGCGCCTACGATATTTCCGTCATTATCTTTTATCGGAGAGATGGTCAGGGAGACATAAAATTTTGTCCCGTCTTTCTTCTGCCGCATCGTCTCAAGGCGCTCTACCGACAGACCTTTCGCTATCTTCTCGTTGATCGCGCGCAGTCCTTCAGCATATTCTTCCGGGATCAAGACAGAGACGTTCTTCCCCACGACCTCTTTTTCGGTATATCCATAGAGGCGCTCGGCTCCTTTATTCCAGCTCGTTATAACACCGTCAAGGCTCTTGCCGATGATGGCGTCATCCGACGATTCCACTATATTGGCCAGTTGGCGCAAGGCAATATCGGTCTTCTTTCGCTCGGTAATATTCTTTATTATGTGGACCGTACCGATGATATTTTTATTATCATCGAATACCGGCGAGGCCGACGCCTCGACATATATACCCAGCTTGGGTTCAAAGAATTCCGACACAGAAGGCTTTCCGGTCTCCATCGTCTTCTTGTGGGGGCACCCCGGGTAAGGTTTATCGGTCCCGTGGATCACCTCATAACAAAATTTACCGACGACCTCTTCAGGCTTCATCTTGAAGAAATCCGCAAAGGCCTTGTTCACCTTGGCGATCCTGTAGTCTTTGTCGTAGATCGAGATCAGGTCCGGGATGGAATTGAACGTCGTCTCCCACTCCGCCGCTGTTTTCGATAATTTCTCCTGCGAGGCAGATTGCTGAACAACGAAAGCGACAGTGCTGCTGAGGCTGTCTAAGAGCGCGTCTTCGGCGGGCAATATGGGATGTTTGGCGAAGAGGGCCAGGACCCCCATCGTCTCTCCTCCCGGGATCCGGATCTGGTATCCCGCAAAAGATACGAGAGCCAGTTTATGCGCCCATTCATGATCATGTACGCGGGGATCGTTCGGCACATCATTTGTCAGGAACCTGTGGTCCTTGCCCGAAGCGACGCGTCCGATCTTGTAACAGTCGAACGGAACGCGCCGGTGGATCTTGCCGTCTATGTGTGTGTACGTGCCGGAGCTTGCCAGTAGATGCAGGCATTTGTCGCGAAAACGGCAGACGTGGGGCCCTTCCTTGACCCCGGCATGAACGCATCCTTGATCACACAGGTCCCCCGGCCGGATCAGCCATATCCGGCAGAAGTCGGCGTTAAAAATACGCACAATGCCATCGGTAATGACTTTAATTTTATTTTCGAGCACGCCCGGGGCAAGAAGCAGCTGCTGGAGTTCGTTGATATCCTGTTGCTGCTTCTGGATTTTTTTAATATCGTTCTCGATCTCCTTGCGCGCGGCAATCTCCCTATTGAGCCTGTCTATGGAAGCGGTCGTATGTTTTAAGTCCGCCGTCATCTTATCGAATGCGCGCGATAGCTGCCCGACCAGATCGGAAGAGCACAC
>JAQURV010000015.1 GCA_029004355.1 Candidatus Omnitrophota bacterium | reverse complement strand
TTCCGATCTCCCGGAAGACCTTTTACTGAAAGAGGCCTTTGTAACGGATAACCTGGAGGCCTTAAAACGGGTGGCAAAGACGGTCAACGGCATAGCGGCCATAGTGGGTTTTGTAGACAAGGTGGGGAGCGATATCTATAATGCGGCGGCAGTAATATATAAGGGAGAGGTAAAAGGCGTGTGCCACAAAGAGCTGCTGCCCAACTACGGGGTCTTTGACGAAAAACGGTATTTCAGGCCGGGGGAAGATTCCCACATATTCAAGCTAGGGGAGTTTATCTTCGGCGTGAACGTCTGCGAGGACATCTGGCATACCGAGGGGCCGCTCTGTGCGCAGGCAAATTTGGGTGCAAAGATAATATTGAACATCAACGCTTCGCCATACCATTCCGGGAAAGTTAAGGATCGCGAAGAGATAGTAAAAAAACAGGCCAAGACAAACAATGTGATCGTCAGCTACACAAACCTGGTAGGCGGCCAGGATGAGCTGGTATTCGACGGACAGAGCATGGTCGTCGACGGTACCGGGAAGGTCCTTGCCAGGGCGGAAGCTTTTAAAGAAGACATTATAGCCGTCGATGTGGACGTATCCGTCGACAAGGCCGGTATCATGAAGACGGTGACGCCGGTTGCCGCGGCTTATGAGCCTAAAGCAAAGGTGCCTCTCGCTAAACGGGATACGCAGCCCCTGGAGCCGGTGGCCGAAATATATCAGGCCCTGCTTCTCGGTCTCAAGGATTACGCCGGTAAAAATGGTTTTAAGAAATTCCTTATAGGCCTGAGCGGAGGCATAGATTCGGCCCTGGTGGCTAGTCTTGCCGCGGATGCTCTTGGAAAAGAGAATGTCCTGGCTGTTTTTATGCCGACGCATTATTCATCGCCTCAGTCCGAGGCCGACGCGAAGGCGGTTGCCGCAAATCTGGGCATTAAATTTGACATCGTTTCGGTTGAGCAGATATTCAAGCTGTACCTGATGTCGCTCGAATCGCAATTCGGAGGTTTGCCTAAAGACACGACTGAAGAGAACCTGCAGGCGAGGATACGCGGCAACATATTGATGGCCCTTTCGAATAAATTCGGATACATAGTCCTTACCACGGGTAACAAATCCGAGATGAGCACAGGTTACGCGACGCTATATGGCGACATGGCCGGAGGCTTCGCCGTCATTAAAGACGTGCCTAAGACGCTCCTATACAAGCTTGTCGCATACAGAAATTCGCTCGGCGAAGTGATCCCCGCCTCGGTTATCAAGCGGGCCCCGACGGCAGAATTAAAGCCGGACCAGATGGATCAGGATACGCTGCCGCCATACGACCTCTTGGACAAGATACTGAAAGAGTATATAGAGGAAGATAAGACTTACGATGAGATCGTCGCTATGGGCTTTGCCAAAGACGTTGTATCCAGGGTTTTGACCATGGTCGATAAGAGCGAATACAAGAGAAGGCAGTCGCCTCCGGGCATCAAGATCACGCCCAAGGCTTTCGGCAGGGACAGAAGGATGCCCATAACGAACAAGTATAAATAAAATACATTTATTGTCTCGTAGTTGAGACAAGGCTGGAACCGAAGGACAAGGAAGCCCTTTTTAGCGCAGAGACGAAGCGCTTAAAGAGGGTTTTTTATTTATGGAAAAAAAATTCGAAAGGATGTTTAAGGACTTGTCGCCGACGCTGAGACGGATCACCCGCAAGCTGAACGGCCATTTTACGTTCTTCGACGAGGATGATCTTTTTCAGGAAGCGCTGGAGCATCTGTGGATCGCGTATCGGAACGGGGCTCTCGGCGGCAAAACCGACAGCTATGTGCTCCAGGGGTGTTATTTTCATCTAAAGAATTATATAAGAAAGACCATGGACAGAGCCACGCTTGCCAGCGCCAGCCTTTCCGTCGACGAGGATGGGCCCGCGATAGAAGACACGCTCGTTTCCCGGTATAGCGGCACGGAAGAAGCGATCGATAATACGCTTCTGGCGGAATCGATCGAAAGAATCGGATTATCGAAAAGGGAAGAGCGGGTCCTGTCGCTATTGCTTCGCGGGATGACCGTACGCGAAATAGGTGACGATATGGGCGTTTCGCATGTCATGGTGGTCAAGATCAAGAACAGGATAAAGACCAAATGCAGGGCATTAAGAAATATGCGGCATGAGGGTTACCAAAATTAGAGTATATTTACTTGTACTAATGTAACAAGCACACAGGTGTGTTGGTAAACATAGGCGTTCTAGGGAATAGAACGCTTTTTTATTTAAGACGGAGGCGTCTTTGCAATCCTAACGATAGGACAAAGACGCTTTTTTTATTTATAACGGGAGGATGTATGAAAATGTGTAAAGTCGTTATTGCCGCGGCCTGCTGTCTGCTCACGGTAACATTTAACAGCGCGTCTCTGCGCGCCGATGAAAATAATTCGGCGGTTACGCTTCCGCCGACTACTGAACCGTCGCTCGCGCCGCTTATGAGCGTTTTGGACAAGGCGGGACTGGCCGAACCTTTGAAAAAGTTAGGTATTAACATATACGGTTATGCCGAAGGCGGTTGGTTTTATGATGCTACATCGCCTCAAAAAGGAGGTTCGACCTTTATCGCGTATAACAACTTCAAAAGCGATGTTACTCTTAATAAGATCAGCTTGAACATTGAACGCACCGTCGATCCGGCAAAAAAGCAATTTGACCTGGGAGGCCGCATGGAAGGTATCTTTGGCGCAGACGCCGCGTTTATCCACTCGAACGGGATGTGGGACACGCAGACGGGGCACAACCAATGGGATCTCCTCCAGGCCTATATAGACATGGCCCTTCCTTATATACCTCTTCGTTTCCGCTTTGGCAAATGGATCGAGCTGGCAGGTTTTGAACAATTCAGCGCAAATATATACGGAGCTTTCGGTGATCCGGCCAGGGCGCTCTATTCTTATAGCTACCAGTATTTCTACGCCGAACCCGGCACGCAAACCGGCGTTCTGGCCACTTATGTAGTAAATCCACAGTGGACCATCGACCTTGGTACCACGCTGGGTTGGAACCAGTCTTTGCGTAATGCCAACCATGCCTTGGACTTATTGGGCCGCGCGACCTTCATGCCCACCGACAGGACTACCATTATCTTCGTGATAACAGAAGGCCCGGAGTTCCCGGCCGGTGTCGGACACAACCTGCCCCCCGGCGATAGCGGTAACTGGTGGACTGCCCTGGACCTTGTCATCACCCAGAAGATAGATGACAAACTAAGCCTCGGGCTGGGTCTTGACTACGTCGAAACTCCGAAGATACCCGGTTTACAGACCGGGGTAAAACAATGGGGAGGCGTGGCCGGCTACGCTAGTTACGCGCTCAATTCCTATCTTACTCTGAACGGCCGGCTGGAGTGGTATGCAGACGACGCTCAAGGCTTCTCCAACGGCGCCGCGGTAGGAGCCAACTACTATGAGATGACGGCGGGTATGGCTATAAAGCCCTTCCCGAAGGATACTGTCTTATCCCGTTTTCTGTTACGGCCGGAAATTCGATATGATTATGCTGACCGCTCGCTCTTCGGCCCAAGCGGCGACCGAAATCAGCTGACGTTCAGCATGGACGGTCTTGTTACTTTCTGAGGAGGCTACCATATGGATACAAAAGTCGTTCTTGATACATTGTGGGTCTTGGTTACGGCAATGCTCGTCTTCTTCATGAACCTTGGATTTGCCATGGTGGAGGCGGGTTTTGCCAGGGTAAAAAATTGTGTAAATATCTTATCGAAGAACTTTATCGTCTTCGCCGTAGCTTCGATAGGATTCCTTGCGCTGGGATACGGGCTCATGTTCGGGGACGGAAACCCGTTTATTGGCCTGAAAGGACTCTTCTTCCTTGGAGGAGCGGATAATTCGCCGGCAACCGGCGCGGCATATAAAGGAGTGTATTCCGCGTTATCGTGGACAGGAGTTCCGTTATTGGCAAAGTTCTTCTTCCAGCTGGTTTTTGCGGGAACTGCCGCAACCATAGTCTCGGGCGCTGTCGCGGAAAGGATAAAGTATATATCCTTTATAGTTTTTTCTTTTCTGATGACAATGTTCATATACCCGGTTGTTGGACACTGGATATGGGGCGGGGGCTTCCTTGCGGTAAAAGGCATGTTCGATTTTGCGGGTTCCACGGTAGTCCACTCTGTTGGCGGATGGGCCGCGCTGGCGGGGGTCATCGTGTTAGGTCCCAGATTTGGAAAATATGCTAATGACAAGATAAATCCTATACCTGGACACAATATACCCATAGCGACAATAGGAACATTCGTGTTATGGCTCGGTTGGTTTGGTTTTAATCCGGGCTCTACCATGGCAGCAGACCCTGCCGCCATCGCGCACATAGCCGTTACTACTAATACGGCGGCCGCGGCGGCAATATTGAGCGCCACGCTTCTTTCCTGGGTATTATTAGGTAAGCCGGACCTGGGAATGACTCTTAACGGGTGCCTGGCAGGATTGGTGGCCATAACCGCTCCGTGCGCGTTTGTCGGCGTTACGAGCTCTCTGATAATAGGCCTGATAGCCGGCATATTAGTAGTACTCGCGGTCATAGGTTTCGACAGGCTGAAGCTAGATGACCCCGTAGGCGCATTATCGGTTCACCTGGTAAATGGTGTATTCGGGACTTTATGCGTAGGACTGTTTGCGCAGGATAAGCTCACCGGCACAGCTACGGGGAACGGGATGTTTTTCGGAGGCGGGACAAAATTATTAATGGCTCAATCAGCAGGTGTTCTGGCTACGGGAGCATTCGTTTTCACAATATCCCTGTTTATGTGGATGCTCATAAAAGCTACGATCGGCCTTAGAGTAAGCCTGCATGAAGAGATCGAGGGATTGGACATAGGCGAACATGGTAATTCTGCTTATCCGGAATTTTTGAACCGAAAGCCGGCATATTCATTTTCCGGAATAGGCAAAGAGAGGCCGTAAATCAACAGGAGGTTATATAAAATGAAAAAGATAGAAGCTGTGATACGCCCCGAAAAACTCGACGCCGTACGCCATGCCCTGGAACAAGTCGAGTGCGGAGGGCTTATGATCAGTGAGATAGAAGGGCACGGCAAGCAAAAGGGTGTTGTCCAGCAATGGCGCGGAGAAAAATACAGGTTGGAGCTGCTTCCTAAGATCAAAATAGCTCTAGTTGTGAAAGATGCGGATGTTGATAAAATCGTAAAAACGATAATAAGCTCCGCCAAGACCGGAGAAATCGGCGACGGAAAGATATTCATTTCCAACATCGAAAACGTAATACGTATCCGAACCGAAGAAAAAGGAGAGGTAGCCATTTAAATGGTTGACACGGAATTGATTACCAGGCTGCGCAAAATAAAAGATGAGAACCGCTACACGCTCCACGAGTTGTCTAAGAAGCTGGATATACAAATTTCCACCTTGGAGAGGTGGCTAAAGACCGGACATATCAATAAGATGTACGCAAAAGTAATGCGGGAAAAACTTGGCATGAGTTAGCGGGCCCTTAAATGCCCGCTCTCCTAAAACGAGGGTGGCATGCAACCTGTTTTTCTCATTTGATTAATCAAACAGATAAAAAGAAAGGAGATGTATATGATCAACTCAGGAGATACGGCGTGGGTCCTGATGTCGACGGCATTTGTAATGCTGATGACAGCGCCGGGGCTCGCCTTTTTCTATGGCGGGCTGGTCAGGAGAAAGAATGTATTGGCTACGATGATGCAATCTTTTTTCGTTTTGTGTCTGATCAGTATCCAATGGATATTGTGGGGATACAGCCTGGCCTTCGGCCCGGATACCGGGCATTTTATAGGGAGCCTCGCATGGGCCGGGTTAAAAGGAGTGGGTATGGCGCCTAATCCGGATTACGCCGCTACGATACCGCACCTGCTCTTCATGGTCTATCAGATGATGTTCGCGGTCATAACGCCCGGCCTCATAACGGGCGCGTTTGCCGAGAGGATGAAATTTTCGGCATATGTCCTCTTTACCCTGCTATGGGCCACGCTTGTCTATGACCCCGTGTGTCATTGGGTGTGGGGAGCGGGCGGATGGCTCAGGAATATGGGCGCTCTGGACTTCGCGGGAGGCACGGTCGTCCATGTCTCGTCGGGTATTTCCGCGCTTGTGTGCGCACTGTATCTCGGCAAAAGGCGGGGATATGGCAGGGAGCCTATGCCGCCGCACAATCTTCCCTTGACGATACTGGGGGCTTCCTTGCTATGGTTCGGATGGTTCGGGTTCAACGCAGGATCCGCGCTCTGTGCCGGCGAATTGGCAGTCTGGGCGTTTATCGCTACAAATACCGCCGCAGCCGCGGCCGCGCTCACATGGATGTTCATAGAGTGGAAGGTGACGGGCAAACCGACTATCCTTGGCGGCGCTACAGGTGCCGTCGCCGGCCTGGTAGCCATAACCCCGGCCGCAGGTTTCGTATCCCCGCTATCCGCCATACTCATGGGAATAGCCGTGGGATGTGTATGTTATACGGCCGTCGCGGTCATTAAATTGAAACTTGCCTACGATGACTCGCTCGACGCCTTCGGAGTACACGGAGTGGGCGGGACATTCGGAGCATTGCTGACAGGGCTGTTTGCGCAAAAATTAATAAATCCGGCCGGCAATAACGGCCTCTTCTTCGGGAACGCGGCGCAACTGGGGACGCAGGCAATAGGCGTCGCTGCGACAATAGTCTATTCGGTAGTGATCACCTTTATACTGCTGAAGGTTGTTGACGCTATCGTGGGTTTGAGGGTCCCGGATGAAGAAGAGGTTGTTGGCCTTGATATAACACAACATGAAGAAAGCGCTTATACGCTCTTAGACTAAAGAGGAGAAAGAAGATGAAACTTATAATCGCCATAATACAGCCGCACAGGCTTGAAGATGTCCTGAAGGAGCTCGATAAGGCCGAGATACACCTGAAGACCGTAAGTAACGTGCTCGGATGCGGCAGGCAAAAAGGCAGGACGGAAGTCTATCGCGGCAGGAAAGAGACGGGCAATTTACTGAAGAAAGTAAGGATCGAGATCGCGGTGAACGAAGGATTTGTCAGGCCGACGATAGACGCCGTTATGAGGGGCGCCAAGACCGGCAATATCGGCGACGGCAAGATATTCATTACTGATCTTGCCGAGTGTATCCGGATCAGGACGGAAGAAAGGGGTGAGGTCGCGATAGGATAGGGATATTTTTTATTTGTATTGGGCATCGTATTGTGGTATACTTTTAATGCACAGCGAAGTGCGTTAAAAACGAATGAAAATTGAACAGAGGCGTTCGTATCATTTAATATGAATGCTTCTGTTTTTTTATTTGATTTCATGGTAAAATAGCTACAATTTACAAGGGGGAAATATGAACGTACGACAGAAGACATTATTCAAATTACGAGGCATTGAATTGGAAAAGAGCGGACTGCCAAAGAAGGTCTCTTCCTACTTCGGCGAAAATACCTT
This sequence comes from Candidatus Omnitrophota bacterium, assembly GCA_029004355.1. GTDB lineage: Bacteria > Omnitrophota > Gorgyraeia > 2-01-FULL-45-10 > 2-01-FULL-45-10 > FEN-1322. The sequence goes on along the minus strand of JAQURV010000015.1, from coordinate 14,614 downwards.
CAGTTTATCGACGATGCAGAAGCATATTTCGAAGAAGACCTTCGAGGCCTTCAGGCGCTGGATGTCCGGAGGGACCATAATAACCATCGAAGAGGCGAACGAGATAGCCGACGCGATGAAGGATTGGGCAATGGCAAAAGGCGCCACCTACTATACGCACTGGTTCCAGCCGATGACGGGCCTGACCGCCGAAAAGCACGACAGTTTCATATCTATAACGGGCCCCGGGAAAGTGATAGAGAAATTTTCCGGGAATAAGCTGATACAGGGCGAGCCTGATGCGTCAAGTTTCCCGTCGGGCGGTATCCGGGCGACTTTCGAGGCCAGGGGTTATACGGCGTGGGATCCTTCCAGCCCTGCTTTCATAATCGAGTCGACGCTCGGCAAGACCTTGTGCATACCCACGATATTCATCTCATACCACGGCGAAGCGCTTGATAAAAAACTGCCCCTACTACGTTCCGACGAAGCTTTAAGCAAAGCCGCCTCGGGTTTGCTTAAACTTTTCGGACACAAAGATGTGAAGAAGGTGTTTTCCACGTGTGGTCCGGAACAAGAGTATTTTCTGATCGATAAGAACTATTATAATTTAAGGCAAGACCTCTTATTGACGGGCCGCACTTTGGTCGGCGCGGCATCCCCGAAGGGTCAACAGCTGGAAGACCAGTATTTCGGGACCATCAAAGAGCGCGTGATCAATTTCATGTTTGAGGTAGCGGAAGAGGCTTACAAGCTCGGCATACCGGTAATGACCAGGCACAACGAAGTGGCTCCGCACCAGTATGAATTTGCGCCGGTATTCGAAGAGTCGAATATAGCGGCCGACCATAATCAGCTTTTGATGGAACTGATGAAAAAGGTGGCTTTAAGACATAATCTCGTCTGCCTGTTACACGAGAAACCTTTTGCGGGAATAAACGGCAGCGGAAAACATTTGAACTGGTCCCTGGCGGACGATAAAGGGAGCAATCTTCTGAATCCCGGCGACACACCGGAAGACAATCTCCAGTTCCTGGCAATACTGGCGGCCGTTTTAAGGGCTGTATATATCCACGCGGACCTGTTGCGGGCCAGCGTTGCCATGGCGGGAAACGAGCACAGGTTAGGCGCGAACGAGGCGCCGCCGGCAATTATAAGCGTCTTTCTGGGTGACCAGTTGACGAAGATACTGAATATGCTCGAAAAGGGCGTAAAGGCATCCATATCGAAGAAGGATATTATGGATTTCGGCATCGCGCGTCTGCCTAGATTCAATAAAGATACCACCGACAGGAACCGGACATCGCCCTTTGCCTTCACGGGTACTAAATTTGAATTCAGGGCCGTCGGATCGTCGCAGAACATATCGACGCCTATAACCGTGATCAACGCGATCATAGCGGAATCGCTGGACTATGTGGCCGAGAAGATCAAAAAAGCTTCGAACGGCAAAAATTTTAACACAGCCGTGTTAAAAGTAATTGCCGAGATAGCAAGAGAGACCAGGGATGTCTGTTTTGAAGGCAATAACTACGCGCCGGAGTGGGTTAAAGAAGCCAAAAAGAGAGGGTTGCCGAATGTCGCATCCACAGCTGAGGCCCTCAAGGCATTGACCAAAGAAAAAAATATCGAACTGTTTGAGAAGTATGGCGTATTTTCCAGAGAAGAGATCGTGGCAAGATACCATATCTGGCTTCACACATACAATACGATCCTCGAGATCGAGGCCAATACGCTTAACGAAATGGTCAATGCCAATATAGTCCCCGCCGGATACGAATACGAGAAGCTCCTCGCCGGCAACCTCGACTATCTGGCCGGTCTGAAGAAGAGCGCGTCCCTCAAGGTGGAGACGTCCGCGTTCAACGATCTTAAAGATCACCTCACGGAGGTTGTCGCCAAAATATATTATGTGCGCCACAATGCCAGGGAGATGATGGATCTCCTGGAAAGAGCTCAAAAAGTGAACCATGAGAAGCGCGCGAAGATATATTTCGAAGAGCTGAGGCCCCTGATGGAGCATATACGAAAACATGCCGATGCGCTCGAGTGTGTCGTATCGGACGAACATTGGGATCTGCCCAAATACAGGGAGATGTTATTTATTAAATAGCACTGTAATTTTTTGGCACGACGTTGTGCCGCGATAAAACCGGAGTTTGCTGAACACAGGCGTTCAGATTGGTTGTTAGAAGCAACCGATATGAACGCCTGTTTTTTTTGGAACCCATATGAGATATCCAACACTGCCTGTAAAACAGGGTCTATACGATCCGCGATTCGAACACGATTCGTGCGGGGTCGGGTTCGTGTGCAATATAAAAGGTGTCGCCTCCAGCGAGATCGTCAGGCAGGGGCTCGATGTCTTAAACCGCCTCTCTCACCGCGGAGCAACAGGAGCCGACCCAAAGACCGGGGACGGCGCAGGCGTGCTCATTCAATTACCGCACGAGTTCTTACTAAAAGTGTGCGAAAGAGAGAAGATCATCCTGCCAGCCAAAGGCGAATACGGAGCAGGACTGATATTCCTGCCGACCAATAAAAAAGAGAGAGATCTTTGTAAAGACCTTTTTCAGAAGATAAGCGCCGAGGAAGGGCAGGCCGTGCTTGGATGGCGGAGCGTGCCGGTAGATTATTCCGACATAGGCGTTACTGCCCGCGAGACAGCGCCTTTCATCGAGCATGTCTTTATCGGCAAAGGCGGCAAGACGGACGGCGGTCTTGATTTTGAACGCAAGCTCTACATGATACGGAAGCGTGTCGAGAGCGCGGTAAACGCTTCAAAGCTAAAACAGAGATCATCCTTCTATATAACAAATTTATCGCACCGCACGCTTTCCTATAAAGGCCTTCTCATGCCGTCTCAGGTCGGAGGCTTCTTCCTCGACCTGAAGGACGAGTCTTTAAAGAGCGCTATCTGTCTTGTACATTCGAGATACAGTACAAACACCTTTCCGACATGGAACCTTTCGCAGCCGTTCAGGTTCCTGGCGCATAACGGTGAGATCAACACGTTACGCGGCAATATTAACTGGATGCGCGCCCGCGAGAGCCTGCTTGAAAGCGGACTTTTCGGTAAAGACATAAAAAAACTATACCCTATAATCGTTCCCGGCGGCAGCGATTCGGCCTCACTGGACAATATCTTTGAGCTCCTTGTCCTGGCGGGGAGATCCATGCCTCATGCCATGATGATGCTCATACCGGCCGCATGGGAGCAGAATAACCAGATGAGTGAAAAAGTAAAGAATTTTTACAAATACCACTCCTGCGTGACGGAGCCATGGGATGGTCCCGCGGCGATAGCTTTTACGGATGGCACAAGGATAGGCGCGTGCCTCGACAGGAACGGCCTGCGCCCTGCCCGGTATATCGTCACGAAGAAAGATTTTGTTGTCATGGCATCCGAAGTCGGCGTCATCGACATATCCCCCGAAGACATTGTCGCTTCGGGAAGGCTGGAGCCGGGAAAGACTTTCTACATAGATACCGAACTTGGCAGGATAATAGATGACGGCGAACTAAAAGACACTATGGCTTCTCATTCGCCATACGCTAAGTGGCTGAAGGAAGGAGTGGTCGAATTAACCTCTCTTCCCAAACCGAAAAAGATCCAAAAAAGCCCGGGCGATCTCCTGACGAGCCTCAAGGCATTTACTTATACGCGCGAAGATCTTAAGGTCCTCATAGCCCCTATGGCGGAGAAGGGCGCCGAACCGATAGGCTCTATGGGCAACGACACGCCCCACGCGGTCCTGTCGTCAAAGCCGCAGCTGCTCTACGCGTATTTCAAGCAGCTCTTCGCGCAGGTCACGAATCCTGCCATCGACCCTATCAGGGAAGAGCTTGTGATGAGCCTTGAAAGCTACATCGGCCCGGAAAAGAACCTTTTGAGCGAAGGCGTCGGACATTGCCATAGATTGCATATTGAAAGGCCGATCCTTACAAACGAAGAGCTGGCCAAGATACGCGATATCAAATTTAACGGTTTTACAACAAAGACTATCCCGATCCTGTTCAATATCGCCGACCGAAAGGATTTTACAAAGGCGCTGGACCGGGTTTGCGCACAGGCAGCGGATGCCATAACGAAAGGATATAAGTTCATCATCTTAAGCGATAGAGGCGCGAACAAAAAGATGTGCGCGCTGCCGGCGCTTTTAGCGACAGGCGCGGTCCACCAGTATCTTGTTAAAAGGTCCTTGCGTACCCGGATAGGGATAGTCATCGAGAGCGCCGAGCCGCGCGAGGTCCACCATTTTGCGCTCCTCTTCGGTTACGGCGCGGACTGCGTCAATCCATACCTTGCGTATGAGGCGGTGCGAAAACTGATCGAAGACGGAGACCTTGACCTTGATCTCGAGAAAGCAAGGAATAATTATATAAAAGCCGTCACCAAAGGGATATTAAAGATACTCTCGAAGATGGGGATATCGACCCTCCAGAGCTACAGAGGCGCGCAGATATTTGAGGCCATCGGCCTCAATGACCGGGTCATCGAGAAATGCTTCGACGGCACGGCCTCCCGGATAGGCGGCGCCGGTTTCGACGTTCTTTATAAGGAATGCGCCCTCAGGCACAAGGAAGCGTATTCTAAAAGCGATCTCCCGTATCTTGCGACCGGCGGAGTCTATCAATGGAAAAAAGACGGGGAGTTCCATCTCTGGAACCCGGACACTATCGCGGCCTTGCAGGATGCCGTCAGGTTTAATGATTATAAGAAATATCGGGAATTTGCATCTCTCATAAATGACCAGTCGGGCAATCCTTGCACGCTGCGAAGTATGCTCAAATTCAAGTCCGTCGCGCCCATACCCATCTCTGAGGTAGAATCAAGAGAGGCGATCTTCAAGCGTCTCGCAACCGGAGCCATGAGCTTCGGATCTATCAGCAGGGCCGCGCATGAGACGCTGGCCATTGCGATGAACAGGATGGGCGGCAGGTCCAATACAGGCGAAGGCGGTGAGGACCCGGCGCGGTTCGCACCTCTGCCAAATGGCGATTCCACCCGGAGCGCGATAAAGCAGGTTGCCTCGGGCAGGTTCGGCGTAACCACTAATTACCTTACAAACGCGGATGAATTACAGATAAAGATAGCGCAGGGCGCAAAGCCCGGCGAAGGAGGACAGCTACCCGGCCATAAAGTTTCGGCGATCATCGCGCGCACCCGGTATACGACACCGGGTGTTATGCTAATATCGCCGCCGCCTCATCATGATATCTATTCGATAGAGGACCTGGCGCAGTTGATATTCGATCTTAAAAATGTCAATCCCCGGGCGCGCATAAGCGTAAAGCTTGTCTCCGAAATAGGCGTAGGTACGATCGCGGCCGGCGTTGCCAAGGGGCACGCAGATATGATCCTTATTTCGGGCGGCGACGGCGGAACGGGTGCGTCGCCCTTAAGCTCGATAAAGCACGCGGGATTGCCATGGGAATTAGGGCTCTCCGAAGCACACCAGACGCTCGTCCTGAATAATCTAAGAAGCCGGGTGCGTCTTCAGACGGACGGCCAGATGAGGACGGGAAGGGATATTGCGATAGCCGCGCTTCTGGGGGCCGAGGAGTTCGGTTTCTGCACTTCCGTCCTTATAGTTTCGGGATGCGTCATGTTGAGACATTGTCATCTAAACAACTGCTCCGTAGGCGTAGCCACCCAGGACGAAATACTGGAAAAGAGATTTAAAGGAAAGGCTGAGTATATAATTAATTATTTCACTTTTGTAGTCGAGGAATTGCGCCAGATAATGGCAAACCTGGGCGTCCGGTGCCTGGATGATATGATAGGCCGGACCGATCTTCTGGAGCCTGACGGCGCTGTCTCCTCCTGGAAGTCGAGCCAGATAGACCTCTCAAAAATCTTATACAAACCATCGGTGCCGCCAAACGTAGCTACACGCTGTACCACAAAGCAGGACCATGGCATCGACAAGATACTCGACCTTAAGCTCATCGAACTTTCCAGGGAGGCTATAACAAACTCCCGTCCCGTAAAGTTGGGCCTTGCCATAAATAACATGAACAGGACAACGGGAGCCATGTTAAGCGGCGAGATCTGCAAACTTCACGGGGAAGAGGGGCTTCCGCCGGATACTATAAGCTGCAAATTTAAAGGTGTAGCCGGCCAGTCTTTCGGCGCATTCCTGGCAAAAGGCGTTACTTTTGAGCTCGAGGGCATGGCAAACGACTATGTCGGCAAGGGCATATCGGGCGGAAAGATAATTATCTATCCTCACGGATCGAGCCGATACGTACCCGAAGAGAATATCGTCATAGGAAATACGGCGTTTTACGGGGCAATAAACGGCGAGGCCTATATACGGGGCGTGGCGGGTGAAAGGTTCTGTATACGTAATTCCGGATTACTTGCGGTCGTCGAGGGTGTCGGCGACCACGGCTGCGAGTACATGACCGGCGGCCGCGTGGTGGTACTCGGCAAGACGGGACGGAATTTCGGTGCCGGCATGTCGGGCGGGATCGCGTATATATATGATCCCGACGGCAAGTTCAAAAACAAATATAATAAGGAGATGGTTCAGCTAGAGAGGGTTACCGCTGAAGACGAGACAACCTTAAACGATCTTCTCCTCAACCATTCGCGGCACACGCAGAGCCCTACAGCGAAGAAGATATTGGCCAATTTCAAAAAGAGCATGCCAAAATTTGTCAAAGTCATGCCGCTTGAGTATAAGCGTATTCTCAGTAACGTAAAGATAACAAATAAGGTGGACGCGGGAGAGGTATCAGATGGGTGACCTAAGGGGATTTCTTAATGTCGGAAGAAAAGCCGCTCAATATAGGCCTGTCTGCGAACGGGTAAAGGACTACAAGGAAGTTATGCGTCCCCGTTCCGACAGGGCCTCCGAAGAGCAGGGGTCGCGCTGCATGGACTGCGGAACGCCATTCTGCCATTGGGGCTGCCCTGTAGGGGGCTATATACCGGAATGGAATGACCTTATCTTCCGCGGCCGGTGGGAAAAGGCTGTCGAGATGCTGCTTGCCGCAAATAATCTGCCCGAGATAACGGGGCGGATATGTCCTGCCATCTGCGAATACGCGTGCGTGCTTGGCATAAATGATGACCCGGTAACGATACGCGAGAACGAACTGGCCATAATCGAACATGCTTTTAAAAACGGCCTTATCAAACCGCGGCCGCCGGCTACACGGACAGGGAAGACCGTCGCGGTCATAGGCTCGGGCCCCGCGGGACTGGCCGCCGCAGACCAGTTGAATAGATCCGGTCACAGGGTTACCGTCTTCGAGCGTGATAAAAAGATAGGCGGTATACTCAGGTACGGGATACCGGATTTCAAGCTGGATAAGCGCATCCTGGACAGGCGCATAAAGATATGGGAGAAGGAAGGTATAAAATTCATTACCGGCGTTGATGTGGGGGTGAAGCTCAAGGTCCCGGAACTTAAGAAAAAATTTGATGCCGTATGCCTTGCGGGAGGCAGCCGTACGCCGCGTGACCTTAAAATAGAGGGCAGAGAACTGGGCGGTATCCACTTTGCCATGGACTATCTAATACAGTCGAACAGGCGCGCTGCCGGAGAAAAGATACCGGTCGAAGATTTGATAAACGCAAAAGGGAAGAAGGTAGTCGTTATAGGCGGCGGAGATACGGGGGCCGATTGTGTCGGGACGGCAAACAGGCAGGGCGCTTCATGCGTCGTACAGATCGAGGTGATGCCGAAACCCGCCGACTGCCGCACGGAAACCTATCCCTGGCCAAAATATCCGCTCCTCCTGAAGACTTCCACAAGTCATGAAGAAGGGGGGGAGCGCCATTGGGCCATCCTTACAAAGAAATTCATCGGTGAAGACGGCCATCTGAAGAAACTTTCATGCGTCCGCGCAGACTTCTCCCAGAAAGATGAAAAAGGCTGTCCGATAATGAAAGAAATTCCCGGGAGCGCCTTCGAGATAGAGGCGGATATCGCGATCCTCGCGGTTGGTTTTCTGCATCCTGAGCATGGGGGGCTGGTCAAGGAGCTGGGCGTAGAGCTGGATGAAAGAGGTAACGTTAAGACAGGCTCAACCTATCAAACCTCCGTAAAGAAGATATTCGCTGCCGGCGATATGCGGCGAGGGCAGTCCCTCGTAGTATGGGCAATATCCGAAGGCCGTAGCGCCGCGCGTCATATGGATGAATACCTCATACCCGAAAAGACTTGATATCCCGCCCCAACTATATTAGAATAGCTACTTTATGACGGACAAACCGAACATATTCGGCCGGATGAAGCAATTTGTCATAGGCGGCGCCCGTAGTCTGCACGACCCTCAGCTATTCCACAAGATCTCGCTTGTAGCCTTTTTTGCGTGGGTCGGCTTAGGCTCAGACGGACTATCCTCATGCTGTTACGGCCCGGAAGAAGCGTTCCTTGCCCTGAAGACCCATATGTTCCTGGGCATATTCGTCGCGCTTGCAACCGCCGTTACCATATTTGTCATAAGTTCAAGCTATTCGCAAATAATAGAGCTATTTCCGGCCGGCGGCGGAGGTTATTTAGTCGCGAGCAAACTTCTTTCCCCGTCTCTTGGTATGGTCTCCGGCTGCGCGCTCCTCGTAGACTACGTATTGACCATAGCGATCTCTATAGCGAGCGGCGCAGACGCTCTATTCAGCTTCCTGCCCCCGGCCCTGCTGCCGTTTAAATTGCCCGTAGCGGTAATAGGCGTCCTGATCCTTACTGTATTGAATATGCGGGGCGCAAAAGAATCCGTTTTGCCGCTCATCCCGATATTCCTTCTCTTTTTGGGAACACATATATTCGTCATCATATACACCCTCATAACGCATGTCCCGCAGCTTGGCAGCGTGGTAAGCGCAACGATAGCCGATGTAAACGTGACAAGGGCCGAAATAGGCATCTTCGGCATGTTCGTCCTTATAATGAGGGCATATAGTATGGGTGCCGGAACATACACCGGAATAGAGGCCGTGTCCAACGGCTTGCCGATATTGAGAGAGCCGAGAGTCGAGACGGCCAAGAAGACTATGAAGTATATGGCGATCTCGCTTGCTACCGTTGCCTGCGGCCTCATGCTGGGATACCTTCTTTATAGGGTGCAATTCCAGGCAGGGAAGACGCTTAACGCCGTTCTTCTCGAGAATATGACCGCCGCGTGGAACCCGCATACCGCCTACATATTCCTCCTGGTAACGCTCATATCGGAAGCCGTAATACTTTTTGTCGCGGCGCAGACAGGATTCCTAGGCGGACCGCGCGTCCTGGCGAATATGGCGCAGGATAGATGGTTCCCGTTCCAGTTCGCCATACTTAGCGAACGGTTCGTAACGCAGAACGGCGTACTCTTAATGGGCGGCGCGGCGCTCATCCTGATAACGCTTAGCCAGGGATCTGTAAAATTCCTGGTCGTATTATATGCTATAAACGTATTCATAACTTTCTGCCTTTCGCAACTGGGTATGGTGCGCCATTGGTGGAGCGTAAGGGGCAAGGTAAAGGCATGGCTCAAGAAGATGATCATAAACGGCGTCGGCCTGACCCTGACCACATTCATCCTCTTCTCTGTGCTGATAATAAAATTCCACGAAGGCGGCTGGATAACCATATTCATTACCGGTTCGCTGATCGCGGTAGCGGTCGCGATCAAGCGCTATTACAAAAGGACGATGAAGCTTTTAGTGCGGCTCGATAACCTGGTCCACGCGGCCGAGATAGCGCGCTCCGTCGAAGGAAATGAGGAGGGCCGGCCCGAGCCGAAGTTCGATCCTGAATCGAAGACCGCCGTAATATTGGTCAACGGTTTTAACGGCATGGGACTGCATACGGTATTTAATGTGAGGCGGCTCTTCGGCGATATCAGGAACTTCGTCTTCATGACCGCCGGCATAATAGATGCGGGCAATTTTAAGGGAGTCAATGCTATAACCGAGCTTGAAAAACATATTAAGGAAGAACTCGATCACTATGTCGCCTTTATGAAGAACCAGGGGTTCTACGCGGAGAGTTGTTCCACGGTAGGAACGGAGGTGGCCGAGGACGTTTCGAAGATGGCCGCCGAAATATTCGAGCGCTATCCGGATAGCGTCTTTTTCGGCGGCCAGATAGTCTTTCCGGAGGATACCATATTCACGAAGATGCTCTACAACTATACGATATGGGCCGTCCAGCGCCGCCTGCACCAAAAGGGCATACCGTTCATCGTCATGCCCATAAGGGTGAGTTAAAATTTTTCGATTTCTGGAGTAATCCGATTTCGGGATTGTGCCTCGCGGGGACGCGCAATTTTCAGCCATGTGAAAATTGCGCTCGATAAAAGTTCTCGTACGCTGCCTCGAACTTTTAACGCCCCGCTCAGCACGAATCCCTCATCGGCTTCCTCCTGCGGAAAGTGAAAAATTTTACCTTGTTTGCCGATAAATGTGAAGGATTTGTGAACGGCCTTTAAATTTTTTCGGTATACTGTTATTTGACTGTTGGTGCGCAAGGCTTTACGTTGAGCGAATGCAGGAACTGACTGAGGCCTATGTTTGCTCAGTTTTTGCGAAAAGCAAAAACTAAACATAGGCCGAAGGAATTCCTGCAAATTCGCGAGACGTAAACCGTAGCGCACGGCGAAAAAATTCAGGCCGTGAACAAAGCCTTCACAATAATGACAGGACCCGAAAAATTTTTCGATAGGCTAAATATGATGAGAGACAATAGCGCGCTGAAGACTCCGGTGAGGTATTTCAAGGGCGTGGGGCCTAAGAGGGGGGAGCTTCTTTCGAAGCTCGGGATCGAGACCGCCGAGGATATCCTCTACTATCTTCCGCTGCGGTACGAAGACAGGTCTAACCTTACGGCTATAAAGGACCTGAGGGCGGGGGAGCACCAAACCGTCGAGGGCGAAGTTATCACGTGCTCCAGCCGTATTGCCAAATCGGGCATGCGTTTTTTCCAGGTTGCCGTGACCGACGGGACCGGATTTGTACACGCTACGTGGTTCAACCAGCCCTACCTCAAGGATTATTTTAAAAAAGGGCAGCGCGTGATCCTTTACGGCAAGATAGAACTGCACGACAAGCTCCAGATAACCCAGCCGGAATATGAAATAGTGGAAAGCGAGGATACCGATTCTATCCACATAGGGCGAATAGTCCCGATATATTCGGCGGCGGACGGCCTGGCCCAGAGATATTTACGGGGCCTTGCGGATACGGCGGTCGCAAAATACAGCAAGTTTTTAGTCGAGCGGCTTCCCACCTATATCCTGGCCAGGGAAAAATTGGTCGACTCAAGATTCGCTGTGCGCAATATCCATTTCCCGACGACTTTCGAAAACCTTGAAAAGGCATACAGGCGGATCGTATTCGAAGAGTTCTTTGTGCTGCAGCTTGCCCTGGCAATGAAAAAGCGCGGCGCAAAAAGAGACGAAAAGGGACTGGGTCACAATGTCTCCGGCGAGCTTATAGATTCTTTCCGGAAGAGCCTGCCGTTCGAGCTCACGGACGGCCAGAAGAAGGCTATGGCCGACATCTCGCGCGATATGTCATCGACAAAGCCGATGAATCGCCTGCTCGAAGGGGATGTCGGCAGCGGCAAGACGGTAGTCGCGGCTTACGGGCTTGTCCTTACCGTGCAGAATGGCTTCCAGGGCGTGATCATGGCGCCGACCGAGGTGCTGGCGAGGCAGCATTTCATAGGCTTGAGCGAGCTCTTGATGCCGCTCGGTATCAATATATCGTTATTGATCGGCGGTATGAAGCAGGAGCAGAAGAGGGAGGCGGCCGAGGAGATAAGAAGCGGCAAGGTGGACATTGTCGTCGGGACGCATTCCGTCATCCAGGAGTCGGTTCAATTCAAAAAAATGGGCCTGGCCGTAGTGGATGAACAGCATAAGTTCGGCGTGACACAAAGAGCCATCCTGAAAGAGAAAGGATATAACCCGCATATCCTCGTTATGACCGCCACGCCTATACCGAGGACCCTGGCGCTGACGGTTTACGGCGATCTTGATGTGTCGATAATCAGGGAACTGCCTAAGGGCCGCAAACCTATCCAGACCTACTGGGTCGAGGAGGCCAGGCGGGATGAGGCTTATGATTTCGTAAAAGAAGAGATAGGAAAAGGGAGGCAGGCGTATATAGTGTGCCCTTCAATAGATGGTCAAATCCAAAATCCAAAATCCAAAATCCAAAACAAATTCCAATTCGCAAATTCAAATTCAAAAGCTGGCAGCGCCGAGGGAATATTTAATGATTTGAAATCCGGAGTTTTTGCGGATTATAAAATCGGGATGCTGCACGGAAGGATGCCTTCATCGGAAAAAGAGAAAGTAATGAAAGATTTCAAAAATAGAAAGATAGACGTACTGGTCTCGACGGTGGTGATCGAGGTCGGCATAGATGTGCCCAACGCTACGGTGATGATGATCGAGAATGCCGAACGGTTCGGCCTGGCACAGCTCCACCAGTTGCGTGGGCGCGTGGGCCGGGGCGAGCATGAATCTTTTTGCATCCTCCTCGCGAACCCGAAGACGGAAGGCGCTGCGAAAAGGATCGGCGCGATAGAGGATACTCTGGATGGTTTTCAGATAGCGGAAGAAGACCTGAATATACGCGGTCCCGGAGAATTTTTCGGAACGAGACAACATGGCCTGCCTGAGATAAAATTCGGCAACATATTGAAAGATTTTGCTATAATGGAACGCGCAAGGCATGAGGCGTTCGACCTGGTCAGGCGGGATCCCGATCTGTCGGAAGAACATCACAGGTTATTGAAAGAGACTCTTGCCGAAAGGTTTAAAGGGAAGATATGCGAATCGTAGGCGGACAATACAGGTCAAGGTTGATCGATATGCCGAAGGGCGCTGAGGTGCGGCCCACGCAGGACAGGGTGCGGGAGGCAGTCTTCAATATCCTGGCGGATGTCAACGGCAAAAAGGTTTTGGACCTGTTTGCCGGCAGCGGCGCCTATGGGCTGGAAGCTATCTCCAGAGGCGCGAGCCACGTGACTTTTGTAGAAAATAACTCACGCTGTCTCAATACTATCGAAAAAAACCTGGAATCCTTGAATGTCGAGGCGCCAAAATATACGGTTTTGAGGTCAAGCGCTTATATGGTATTCGACAGGCTTGATAGGGATGGCGAACGATTCGACCTTATATTTGTCGACCCGCCATACCATAAGGATATGGCGAGAAAATGCTTGCTATACATAGATAATTATGATATATTGACGGCCATAGGCATGGTGGTAGTCGAGCATTTTAAGGCCGACAGCCTTGAGGCGGAACTGAACACGATGGTCCCCGATAAGGAGCGTAAGTACGGGGATACATTAATAACCATATTCAAGAAATTTGGTTAATTAAACCTGAAGCTCAAAGCTAAAAGATGTGTACCTTATGCTTTGAGTTTTGAATTTAAGGGCGCATGAGCTCTCCCAAGATAGCGGTATATCCCGGAACTTTCGACCCCGTAACTTACGGCCACATAGACCTGATAAAAAGGGCCTCAAAAATATTTGATAAGGTTATAATCGCGGTGGCGTATAATAAGCAAAAGGGCGTCCTCTTTAGCGTGAGCGAGCGCGTATCTATGCTCGAGGATGCCGTATGCGGCATGAAGAACGTCGAGGTCGACAGTTTTAACGGCCTAGTCGTCGACTACGTAAAGAGCGTCGGTTCGAGGGTGATGATCCGGGGCTTGCGGATGTTATCGGATTTCGAATATGAATTTCAGATGGCGCTTACGAATAGAAAATTATCCGACGAGATAGAGACGATATTCATGATGCCGCACGAGGACTATTCGTATGTTTCCAGCAAACTTATAAAAGAAGCCGCTTCGTTGGGGGCGAAGTTGGGTAATTTTATACCTGAGAAGACGGAAGCCGCTTTAAAAAAGAAACTAAGAAAGGCGAGGTAGGCTTTGGGACTGATAGAGGACATAAGAAACAGATCGAAGGCGCTCGGAAAAACAATAGTTCTTCCCGAGAGTGATGATGACAGGACGCTGGAAGCCTTAGATTATATATTGGACCACGGCATTGCAAAGATAATTCTTGTCGGAAAAGAGGATATAAAAAGCAAGATAAAGGCCAAGGACTTAAAAAATCTTCAATTGATCGACCCTGAAAACTATAAGGATACCGGCCAGATAGCCACTGAATACTATGAGCTGAGAAAACTCAAAGGGATGACGCCTGAAGAGGCCGCTAAGACGGTCAGGGAGGACTACCTAACTTTCGGAGCATTGCTTGTGAGGCGCGGGATGGCGGACGGATTTGTGGCCGGCGCCAACCACACGACGGCGGATACCGTAAGGGCCGCCCTCCGGTGCCTGAGGATAGATAAGAGTATCGGGGTCGTCTCGGGGGCGTTCCTCATGGTGGTGCCGAATTCGCCGTATGGGGAGAAGGGCTCTTTTGTGTTCGCGGATTGCGGCGTCAACCCGGAACCGAACGCGAGGCAGCTTGCCGGCATCGCGGTGTCGAACGCGGATCTATTCAAAAAGTTGCTCGGAAAGACACCGAGAGTCGCGTTTTTGAGTTATTCAAGCCACGGCAGCGCAGAGGGGCCCCTGGTCGATAATATAAAAGAAGCTGTGGATCGCGCAAGAGAATCGTCGCCCGGCATATTGATAGACGGCGAATTCCAGGTCGACAGCGCCATC
>JAQURV010000014.1 GCA_029004355.1 Candidatus Omnitrophota bacterium | reverse complement strand
AGTCATTGGCCAAAAGGCAATTTTGCCCGCGCCCAAAATTGCCTTTTGGCCTCGAGTCTTTCGTGTTGAGGGCTCGGCAACCCGCCGTCCACGAGTTCATTTTAGGTTGTAGCAGGCGGGTGCGGACGAGCCTGTTGTGAGATTTCTTCGTCGGCTTTCAGCCTCCTCGCAATGACGGTAGGGCGAGGACGCAAGACGCGCCTGCTGTAGCCGTTACTCTACCTGTTATGCTACAGCGAGTAAGCAGGCGCGGAGCCGAGCCAGGCATAGACAATTTTTAGGCGGTTATTTCAGAGGAACCTCTGAAATAGGATCGAACCGCAAGGTAGATCCCCCGCCAGTTAGTAAAACGAGGGCTGTCTAACAACAAATGATACGGCTCGACCGACGACAAATATAGACGGCGCTCTTTTAAAATAAAGTTCGAACCAATCTTTTGTCCTTTATTTTGAGAAAAGTCGAGGTCTCAAAATAAAGGACTTGATTCTAAATTTCCCTCGCCATAGCAGCACGGGCTAGTGGCACAACAATGAAAGGAGCTTTGCCCATGACATATTTCCTCTACGCTCGAAAGTCCACTGATGATGAGGACAGACAAGTTCTCTCTATCGAAGCGCAGCTTGTGGAGCTGCGAGATCTCGCTCAGAGAGAGAATCTCTCGGTAGTAAAGGAGCTTATCGAGGCGAAGACGGCGAAGAAACCGGGGCGTCCTATCTTCAATGATATGCTCCTACAGATAGAGCGAGGAAAAGCGGACGGTATCTTAGCCTGGCATCCCGATAGGCTAGCTCGTAACAGCGTCGATGGCGGCAAGATCATCTATCTTGTGGACCAAGGTGTCATAAAGGATATGCGTTTCCCCACATACCGCTTCGACCATAATGCACAGGGTAAGTTTATGCTCTCAATTGCTTTCGGGCAGAGTAAGTACTACATCGATGCTCTCTCCGAGAATATCAAACGAGGCATACGCTTAAAGCTCTCGAAGGGCATTTGGCCGCAATGGGCTCCTCTAGGATACCTTAATGATAGGCCGACACGCGCTATAGTAAAGGATGTGGGCAAAGCTCCTTTCATACAGAAGATCTTCGAGCTCTACTCTACCGGCAACTATCCTCTCGCCGAGATACGCGAGAAGATGAATGCGGCCGGATTGCGGGGTCGCAAAGGCCTGCCTCTGAGCCCCTCACAGATACAAATCATCCTCCAGAGCCCCATCTACTATGGTGTGTTCCGATTCAATGGCGAGTTGTACGAGGGTACTCACGAACCAATTATCACAAAGAAACTTTTTGACAGGTGCCAGGTAGTAATGACTGGGCGAGCCAGGGCTCATGTATGCGCAAAACACTTTGTGCTACGAGCGCTCATGCGATGCGGTGAATGTGGCAGGATGGTCACTGCATAAACACAGAAAGGCTATAATTATTATCACTGTACGAAGAGATATACTAACTGTACCCAGCGATACGTCCGCGAGGAGGTCCTGGCAAGGCAGATAAAGGACTACATTCAAAAAGTTTCTTTGTGTGATGATTGGGCAGCTAAAATCATAACAGAATTAAAGAAGGATAAGAATGATGATGCCCAATCATCACGTCCCCAGCAGCAAAATCTCCAGCGCCAACTAACTATTACAGAGGCCAAGACAAATAAGCTGATCGACATGTATCTAAACGCTACGATCTCTATCGAGGAATACAAGAAAAAGAAGGAAAAACTGCTCCTGGCAAAGAAGGATTACCAGGAGCGCATGAAAGATTTTGCTGCTGGGGAGATTAATTGGTTCGAACGCGCGAGGGATTTCGTAACTTCCCTCAACAGAGCTACTTACATCGCGAGCGAGGGAAATTTAGAATCCCAGAAAGAATTTCTGAAAAAGATTGGTTCGAACTTTATTTTAAAAGAGCGCCGTCTATATTTGTCGTCGGTCGAGCCGTATCATTTGTTGTTAGACAGCCCTCGTTTTACTAACTGGCGGAGAGATAGGGATTCGAACCCTAGGACAGCCTTTCAGCCGTCATACGCTCTCCAAGCGTACGCATTCAACCGCTCTGCCATCTCTCCGCTTGCAATACTTTAAGCCGGGCAAGCGATCCTGAGTCCCGCCGAAGGCGGGACGAAGGACCTCTATTTCTTCTTCTTTCCCGAAAATCCTTTTTTCAACACCGCGTGCAATTTCTCGTTCAGCGTGAAATTTTCCGTCCGCCAGGAGAATATCATCCTCCCCTTCTCCCTGGGCCACAAAGAGGCAAAAGTCTCCCATCCGTATGCCGGCCCCTGGCGGTTAACCCACGGCGGGTTGTCGAGATACCTGTAGATACCGTCGGGGAACGCGTAATTGGCGACGGTCTTATATGTCCAATACGTCCAGTGTATGTCGTTCGCGTTAAATATGCCGACCATGTCGGCCACCCACTTTACTTCGCCGAAGTGGCCGTCCCGCGCGTTCACGCCAAATTCGCCCATATAGAGCGGCACGTTATTGAAATTCCTGAACATCGTATACGGCCTTGCCAGCATCTCGAACCGTTCCTTCGTCCAGGTCACATTATAGACCTTGCCGGGATAATACAGGCCTATCTTCAGGTTATGCGTAAAATCGAACGGCGCGTAAGTGTGGATGCTGTAGACCGTATTGGGATCCTTCGGCTTGCCGAGGAAGGCCAGTCTCTGCGCCCAGAAATTGCCTTCTAGGAATATGATATGCTTCTTATCCGCGTCCCGGATCTCCCTGGTGACTTTCCTGTAAAGGTCATTCAGCGAGCCTTCTTTATGGAAAGGGACGACCGCCTCGTTCAATACATCGTAACCGGCTACCGCGCTCGAATCTTTATATAACTCTGCCAGGAAATACCATAAACGCAGGTAGCGGTCTATATTAAATTCGTTCGTGAAAAATTCCGGCTTGCCGTAAGAGTCCGAATGCCACCCCGGATTCTGCGAACCCGGCGCCGCATGCATATCGAGTATGCAATAGAGGCCGTGTTTTTCGCACCACCCTATGGCCCTATTGAGGTATCTCAGCCCCTCCTCGTTCAAGCTGAACGGCCTGTCCTCGAACTCCAGCAGCCTGTAATTGAACGGTATCCTTACGCAATTCGCGCCCCAGCTCTTTATTATCTTTATATCCTCTTCGCGGATAAAGGTATCGCGGAACGAGCGGGTAAAATCTTCCAGGGCCTCCTTGCCGAGCTGCTTCTCGAACGATTCCCTGAAGCCCTTCTCCGGTATATTGCGGCCGAAGAGCATGTAGCCTTCCATCATCAGCCAGCCGCCAAGGTTCACGCCCCTGAGCATCACCGTCCTGCCGGTCTCGTCGACGATCCGCGTACCCTTGACCTTCAAAAATGGCAATTTCCCTTGCATCTATACGCCCCCCCGGCGCCCCGGTCAGTCTTTATAATCCCGGTCCACATATTGTATTTCGGACTTTTTGATCACAACCATGCCCTCGCCGCTCTCCATGCTGAATTTAAGGGAGATGCCGTCATTATTCTCCTCGGTCACGATGCCCTTTATGGTGCTGCCGGATTTTAAATGCACGTTTACATAACGCGGCGCCCGCATGACGGCTACGGCTTTCTGGATCGATATGATCTTGTCGCGTATCAGATCCATGTTTATATGGAATATCCGCTGCGCCGCAACTAAAACTAAAGCTATGGCCGCGAACGTGATCACTATCTTCACGAACCATTTCAGGAATTCGTGGCGCATCCTGGAATACTGGGTGATCCTGCCGTTGCCGTGGCGCTTCGAAAAATACATCGCCTTATCCGCTCTTTCGAGCAGATCGTCGATGTCGCAGCCGTCGGACGGACAGGAGGCGATGCCGCCGCTGAAAGAAAATTTGAACTCCCTGCCCTTGAAGAGAAATGGCCTGTTCCGGATGTGATTTTCGGTATGGGTGGCCAGGCGGTAGACCTCTTTTGCCGGCCTTCCCGGAAAGACGGCGACAAATTCGTCCCCTCCGAAGCGGATTATGGCGCAATCCTCGGATTCGAGGTTAAGGCGGAGCGAGCTTGAAAAATATTTCAGCGCCTCGTCGCCAAACACGTGGCCGAACTTATCGTTAAATTTTTTGAAACCGTCGATGTCGACGACCAGGATGGAGAACGGCTTCTTGTATGCCGCAAACTCCGCGCTCATCTTCTCGAGTAAAGGATATAGAAGATCCTTGGTGTAACATTGAGTAAGAGAGTCCTTCTGCGCGTTATCCAATATTGACATGAGGCCTTTCCCTTCTTCCGAACGATAGAATCATATTATACAAAAGAACTTCCCATAAGGCAAAGTAATTGGCGCTACCTGCCCTTTCCGGAATCGGTAATACTGATAAGGCCGGAAGGGTAAGGCTCGAAGAAAGACTGTTTCTCGAGATACTTTTCGCCGAATCTTACCATGTATGACTTTACAAGATTGACCGGGACGCTCAAAGGGATCCTTCCGGACCTGTATTCTTCGGTGAGGCTTAAAAAGAATTTTTTTTCTTCGGCCGACAATTTATCTTTGAAATACCCCAGGGAGTGAGTAAGGATATTTATATTGGAGACGTAGCGGGATGCGCGCGCCATCGCGGCATGGAGATTCTTTTCGTATTCCTCGAAGACCTTCTCCTCTTTTAACCCTTCGCGATTGGCCGTGAGATTCCCGAGGAACGACAGTTCCTTCTGGCTGTGCGACATTATAAGGAATTTGTTCCTGGTGTGGAATTCGACGAGGCCGTTCATCTTCTTCGCCTTCTTCACGCGGCGGAAATCGGCAAAAGCGAAGATACGGGAGAGGAAATGTTCCCTTATCCTGTAGTTTGTGAGCCGCCCCTCCGTTTCGACAGGCAGGTCGCCGAAGCGTTTCATGACCTCGTCTCCGAAGAAGCCGTGCGCCCTTGCTACCGAGGCGGACGGTCCGGGCCCCGGATATACTTTCACATTATCCACGCCGCACGAGGGTGAGCGGTCCTTGAGAATGAACCCGTCGATATCGCCTATCGACCCTAGAAAACGCTTCGCGAAATCTGTCATGGCGGCTGAGACGTCCTTGCCGCTGGCCGGCTGGACGAGACGCAGCGCGGCGCCTTTCGCCACTATCCTTATGGGGTCGCGCGGAACGCCCAACCCGACCTCAACCTCGGGACAGGCCGTCACATATTCCACGTGAGGCTTCAGTTCCTCCACGAAATCGTCCCGTATCGTCAGGCCGTTCCACCGGCAGACCGCAAACCCCAGGCATCTGCTGGCGAAGACTCGCGGTTTGGCGAAGTTCATTTTACGCTTTTAGTGAGCTTTGCAAGTTCTGCGTCCGTCGGCTTCCTGACTTTCAATATCTTATTGCGCGGGAACGACACCTCCATGCTCCCGTCCATATTCTCTAAAAAAATGTAATCCCCGGCTTCCCTGGTTATCTTTCCCGCCACCTTGTCGCCGCCCTTAAGGTCCAATATCATGACCGACCCGATAATATTTCCCAGGTTGTCCTGCGGGGCCGGGGCGGATCCGTCTTTAATATATGCGCCTGCGGCGACGGCAAACTTCTTATCGCCGTATACCGCCCTCTTTACATACGTATGCTTTTTCGAAGATTTCGTCTCTCCCGGTTTGGGCCAGAGATAATCGACCCAGCCGGATCCTTTATTAAGCGCTGTGTCGATCACCTCCCGCGTAAGAAATTTCCCGTTTGCATCCTTGTAGTCGAAGATATTCTGACCCTCGACGTCGGGGAAGCCGCCGTTCACCACTTCCACGCCTTCCGGCGTATCGACGAATATATATGTTCCCAGGAAGACGAACTGGCCCGACTTGTCGCGCAATTTGCCGAAGGCGGCAGGCCCTTCTTTTTCGATCAGGCCGACCGCCGCGTCGACGGCATCGGTAAGAAAGCGATCTTCCACCTTAGGATTATACAGTCCGGCGGCGACTACGTAGACTTTGCCCGACGGGGCAACGACGCGTTTGGCAAAAGCGCTCTTCCAGCTGGCGAAGATAGTGCCGGGCGAGGGCCATGTATAGTGGAACCATCCCTCGTTCCTGTTCGCGGCGGAAGCGGTAGAATCGATTATGCCTTTCGTTACGGGCTTGCCGTTGACATCCTTCGTCTCCATCTCGTTCTTCCCTTCATAAGCCGGGTCCGGATGGACGACCATATTACCTGCGGTGTCCAGGACGAAGATAAAGGATTCCTTCTGTCTCCACGGGCTTCCCTCTTTTTTAAGATCCTGGAATGCGGTCTCGCCGTTCGTCTGGACGATACCGGCCGCGTCCCTGACTAGGCTCATCAGGTCCTTCGTCTCCTTATATTTATAATCCGGCGAGTCCTGCGCGGCGCATGGCCCTACGATACCGAAAAGACTAATAACAACGGCTATGCCAATAGCAAACTTGATCCATTTCATATAACCCCCTTCTGCGTTAGGTAGAATTTAAGGCGTAAAAAACATCTCTTTCAATCTTCGGCGTCCCGTTGTGGATTTATAAAATTTTTCCTTCTCTCGAGCTTCGCTTAATGTTTTAAACAACTCGGTATATGCTATTTTGTAAGGACGATACGGACGCGATGATTTAACTTTTCCGGAATTATGATCTTCCAATCGTTTCTCAACATCTTCGGCAACGCCGGTATATGTACGAGTCTTTGTTTCATTCAACAGTATGTAAACATAATACATGCTTGTCCGCTCACGCTTGGCGGACCCGTCAAAAATCCTTTAGGATTTTTGACGAGGTCTCGCCATAATTTTTGCTTTGCAAAAATTATGGCGGAGAGGGAGAGATTTGAACTCTCGTACCCCTTTCGGGATAACACGCTTTCGAGGCGTGCGCCTTCAACCACTCAGCCACCTCTCCAAATTTACTTCGCAAAACTTGCGTACACGAGCGCTATCAACCGGAGACGTTCTTAATCCACGCCGGCTTCTTCTTCCATCTTCTCCAACCTGTCGTAGTAATCCGGTATCTCGTTTAAATGGGCCAGGGCGATCTTGCCGGTGATCATGGGATAGTCGTTGCTGACGTTGGTCGACGGATCACGAAGGCCATGCTCCAGTTCCACATCCAGGCCGCGCCTGAATTGGTCGACATCGAATTTGTCCCATCTTATATCCAGCTTCTCGCCGATCTCTTTTGCTTCTTTCGCCGTAAAGTTTTTTCTGGGCGCCATATATTTTATCCTTCCGTCTTTTCCATGGGTTGGCCGCAACAGACAAGTTCACCGCCGCCCACCTTTGTCACCGTGACCTCGTTCCCACAGATATTGCACCGATATTTCTCTCCAACCTTTTCGACTGCCATATTCATGTCCTCCCGTTTACGATAAATGCTGGCGGAGGAGGTAGGATTCGGTTACTACGCCGCCGGAGGCGGCTGCGTAACCTCCCCTCGCTCGCTGTCGCGCATAGCGCTTTTCCTCGCTACGCTCGGCGCTCGCTCGCTTCGAATCCTACCAACGCGCGCGTTATAAAATCCGGCTTAAATTGACGTATTAAAACTGGCGGAGGAGGTAGGATTCGAACCCACGGTCCTCTTACGAGGACAACAGTTTTCAAGACTGCCGCATTCAACCGCTCTGCCACTCCTCCGATCTGCTACAATCTAACTCAGGCAAATCGTCCCGAGCTGCTACAGTTTCACTCCCGCAGCGAGGGACTACCTTAAAATCCTCTCGGTAAACTCACCCTGTGCCAGTTTTTCCCGCAAGCTAAAACCTTAAACAACGGTTCTTTAAAAGGTGCTTGCGGGATTAAATTCGGTCCTGCCGTCATTTTACAGTAGCGCTTTACATCATCCTGCGGATTCCGTAAAGCGTGGCCTCATTTAACAAGACTGCCGCATTCAACCGCTCTGCCACTCCTCCGATCTGCTACAATCTAACTCAGGCAAATCGTCCCGAGCTGCTACAGTTTCACTCCCGCAGCGAGGGACTACATCTAAAAGAACAATTGCCTCACTATCGCTATATACGCGCCCTTCGACGAGAGCCACGAATCGACGAAGAATTTCTTCAATGAGAAGTCCTGGAACATCAGGCTGAATATCACGGCTATAACGACAACGTTAAAAACATACACTATCACTATCGAAAAGAAATAACCGCTCTTCACTATATCCGGCTGGCGTATCTTCATCACCTCGATCGTCGAGATCATATGGAACGCCAGGGTGAATCCTATCAGGAAGATGAAGATGGCGCCGTTTATACTGTAGGAGGACGCTATTATAAAATATACCAGCGAGACTATTATAGCATATATGGGAACGAAATAAGGACTCAACTCTATGACGGTATTCGACTTATCCGCCCCTACGCTGCCGCCTTCTTCCGATACCTTGAACGATTTTATCTTGCCGCCGAATATCCAGGTCATCCCGGCATGGACGGCTTCGTGGCCGAGGACATAAAGGTAGGTCGGCTTGTAAAAGATAAGGTGTATCACCATGTAAGATACGATACCCCACATAAAGTACGAGAGGCTGGACGACAGTTCCTTGATGAGCACCAGGTTTTTGTAAAAAGCCGTCGTCACGCCCGCGGCGATCGGGATCGACAGTACGCCTATGATGACTTTTAAAAAGATCTTCAGCATGGTTTTATGATCTCTACGCCGTCCATGTAGGGAACTAACGCCTTCGGGATATTAACGCTGCCGTCTTTATTCTGATAATTTTCCAGTATCGCGACGACGAGCCTGGCCAGGGCGACGCCTGAGCCGTTCAGGGTATGGACGAATTCGGTCTTCGGTCTTTGGTCCGTGGTCTTTGGTCTATATCTAATATTCGCCCGGCGGGCCTGGAAGTCGGTGAAGTTCGAACAGCTCGAAACCTCGAGATAGGCGTCTGTGCCCGGGGCGTAGAGCTCGATATCATAACATTTGGCCGCGGCGAACGATATGTCGCCTGTCGCGAGCAGGATCACGCGGTATGGAAGCTCCAGCAGCTGCAGGACCTCTTCCGCATCTTTCAACAGTTTTTCGTGCTCATCGTAAGAGGTCTCGGGTTTGACGAACTTTACCATCTCGACCTTATCGAATTGATGGACCCTGATCAGCCCCTTCGTATCCTTACCGTAGGAACCCGCCTCTCTCCTGAAACAAGCCGTATACGCCGTATAGTAAATAGGAAGCTTATCTTCTTCGAAGACGTCACCGGAGTGGATATTAGTGACCGGCACTTCGGCTGTCGGGATCAAGAAAAGGTCGTCATCTTTCAGTTTATACATATCTTCTTCAAGTTTCGGGAGTTGGCCTGTCCCCGTCATCGAGCGCCTGTTCACCAGGTACGGCGGTAAGATCTCTTTGTAACCGTGCTTTTTAGTATGGAGATCGAGCATAAAATTTATAAGCGCGCGCTCAAGCCGCGCGCCTTGCCCTATGAACAATACGAAATTGGACCCTGAGATCTTTGAAGCTATGCCGAAGCTTATTATCCCGAGTATCTCCGCTAGCTCGATATGGTCCTTCGGCTCAAAGTCAAATGTAGGCGTTTTGCCCCAGGAACGCACTATTTTATTGTTTTCAGGGCTTCCTACCGGCACACTCTTATCGGGTATATTTGGGATTATATATAACAAATACGTCAATTTTTGGTCAACTTCCCCCACTTTTTTGTCTAAATCATCCACTTTTTGGGAAACAATCTTCATTTTGTCGATTATCTCTTTGGGGTTCTTTTTAGCCTTCATTAGGGCCGATATTTCGTCGTTTGCCTTATTCCGCTCGGCCTTCAGGGTCTCGACGTCTACCAGAAGCTTCCTGCGTTCCTCATCGAGCCTGAGTAGTTCATCTATGTCCAGCTTTGAGTTTCTCGCTTTTAGAGCATCCTTGACAACCTGTGGGTTGTCCCTTATAAACTTAAGATCAAGCATTGTTTACCCCTCTCTCCACTATACACTATTCACTATGCACTATCCCTTGATCACGCCTATAGGTCTCATCCGGCAGACACACTTTGAAATGCCGGCGCCGTGGACCACCTTCACAACCTGGTTTACGTCTTTATACGCATCCGGCATCTCTTCCGAAAGGAGCTCCCTTCCGGTCGATTTCACTATTATGCCCTTGTCTTCAAGCTCCCTGGCTATCGATCTTCCCTTACCGGCCCGTATAGCCGCGGATCGCGACATCAAACGCCCTGCGCCATGGCACGTCGAGTAGAATGTCTCTTTCGCGCCTTCGGTGCCGGCGAGCAGGTATGAATTCCTACCCATATCGCCGGGGATTATGACCGGCTGACCCGTCTTCTTATATTTCTCCGGAAGCTCCGGATGGCCCGGAGGAAAAGCTCTTGTAGCGCCCTTCCTGTGGACGCACAGGGTCTTCTCTTTCCCGTCTATGTCATATTTTTCGATCTTAGCTATATTATGGGCAACGTCATATATAAGGTCCATGCCCAGGTCCTTAGGTCCCATCCCAAAAACTTTTTCGAATACATTCCTCGCAAGATGCATCAAGCACTGGCGGTTGGCCCACGCATAATTCGCGGCGCATCTCATGGCGCCCAGATAAGCCTTGCCTTCCGGTGAATTCACCGGGGCGCACGCGAGCTGTTTGTCGGGGACCTCTATGCCGTACTTAGACATGATATGGATGAAGTCCCTGGCATATTCATCGCAGACCTGATAACCCAGGCCCCGTGAGCCCGAATGTATCATGAGCGTGACCCGGTCTTTTTCCAGGCCGAATATCTCCGCGAGCCCGTTGTCGTAGACCGTATCTACGACCTGGACTTCGAGAAAATGGTTGCCGGAGCCCAGCGTCCCCGACTGGTTCTTGCCGCGCTCGTATGCCCGCGGCGAAACTCCGTCGGGATCGGCGCCTTTTATCTCGCCGCGCTCCTCCGTATACTCCAGGTCCTCTTTATTTCCGTAACCATGCTCGACGACCCAGCGGGCGCCTTCGGCCAGGAGTTTCCTCTCCTCATGCGCGCTTACCCTGATGTCGCCTTTCGATCCGACGCCCGCAGGCACTTCGTTGTAAAGGGCGTAGACCAGCTCTTTTAGTTTCGGCCTTACGTCTTTCTCGGACAGGTTAGACCTTGTAAGCCTGATCCCGCAGTTGATATCGAACCCTACGCCGCCGGGTGAAATAACGCCGCCTGCATCCACGTCCGTCGCCGCGACGCCGCCTATCGGGAAACCGTATCCCCAGTGTATGTCGGGCATCGCAAAAGAATGTTTCACGATCCCCGGCAGGAACGCGACATTCGCTACCTGGTCGGCCGCCTTGTCCGAAAGTATCGCGTCGAGCATATCTTTGGAGGCGTATATCACACCGTCGACGCGCATGCCCGTCTTGTAACTTTCAGGTATCCTCCACCTGAACCGGTCTATCTTCTCGAGCTGGCTGTGCAATCCGTTCATACGTCGAAGATTATCTCCACCTGGTATCCGGCGGTGGTCTTCTTTATCTCGAGGCCGCCGTAAGTCACGGCCTTTATTTCGACCTTGAGCCTGTTCCTGTTCGCTGCCGCAGGACGGCCGAAGACTTTCGCCTTGATCCTGTTATCGGAGATCTCTTCGATCTCGAACTTCGAATATATGATATCTTTTGTGCAGAACCTGTAGAGAAGCTCGTCCAACCATGCGACTAAAAGCTCCTCGGGCGTTTCGCCGGCCGCCTCGACGACCTCCTCCGCCGAGGTCCTGATGCCTTCGAGGTCGGCTATTACATCGAACATACCGAAGGCCGCGTTGGCGAAGAGTTCTTTCAGGTCTTTTCCGAAGACGCGAATGCCTATGTCCGCCGTATGCGGGAATTGTTCGTAGCGTAGCATATGATTAAGATATTACCATAAAATATTACTATGAGCAACGTCCACTACTTCGTTGTAGCATCCTTTGCCAGTACGGAAAATATGACCGCCAGGGCCGACATTACTACCCCGGATATGAACATATTCCGGAATCCAGGCTGAAGCATGGCGGGAGAATGTTTTGTCAGTTCCATATTGATGTTCGAAGTCCCCATCGCGGCTATCAGGGTCCGGATTATGACGATGGGAAATAGCGCTATGCCGAAGACGCCGCCGGTACTTAAAGATATCTTGTATATGCCCGAGGCGACACCCTGCTTGTCTTCGGGCGCATGCGACATCACAAGCTTATTGTTCGGCGCCATGAAGATACCTGCCGCAAATCCTAACGTAACTAAGGCTATGGCAACCAGCGAAAGATGCGAAACCGGCGTGAGGATGGAAAGGATGAGAAAGGCGACGCCTTCCATCGTGGCGCCCACCGCGCACATGGTCCGCGATCCGATCGAATCGGACAAGCGCCCTGCGACCGGGGCGACGAAGAGCATGGTAAGCGGCGCTATCACGAGATATGTTCCGACCTGCATGACTGACAGCCTCCTTAGTATCTCGAGATAAAATGGCGTTATGAATATGCCTCCCATGAGAACGGCAACCACCATGAAGGCCGCCAGATTGGAGAAGCTGAAATTTTTGTTTTTGAAAAGGGCAAGGTCGAGTATCGGATACTTTACCTTCTTCTCCCGGATGAAGAAGAGGCCGAGACCTATGGCCGCGATCATAAAACTGGCGGCGATGACCGACGGCGAACTCTTCAATTTCCCGAGCAGGTTCATGCCGTAGACAAGACCCGCCATGCCCGCGAATATAAGCAGAGCGCCGGGTAAGTCAAAACTCTTATCATCCGATCTCCTTTGTTTCGCAGGCAGCGCCTTAAGCGAGAGCAGTATCGTAAGGAGAATGATCGGTATATTGACAAAAAATATGCCGCGCCATACAAAGTGCGAGTTTATATAACCTCCTATGATATTGCCGGAGGCAAAACCCAGCCCCTGCGCCAGCGCCACAAGCCCCAGCGACAGCCCGCGCATCTCTTTTGGTAAAAATGTGGTGAGGATAGCTATTCCCATGGGGCTCATCATCGCTTCGCCGAAGGCCTGGATTATCCTGAACATGAGCAACAGGCGCAGGCTGGGCGCGAAGCTGCACAGTAAAGAGGCAATCATAAATACGGCAAGTCCGCCTATGAATACCCTGCGATACCCTGCCAGGTCGCCGATCTTTCCGAACCCTAGGAGAGAGCTGGTGACGATCAGCATGTAGGCCATCGGCAGAAAAGCCACCGCCCCTATCCCGGTATGGAAATAGATCGAGAGGGTCGGCAGGGATATATTCAGCATGCTGAAATCGACCGAGAAGATGAAGACGGACAAGACTACAGAAAAGATTATCAGGACCTGCTGCCGTTTTTCGTGCACTATATATTCTTCCATATTTTATCTCCAAGTCTATTAAGCCACGGTGTTAGCTAAGTGCCGAGGTCTCCGACCGAGGCCAAGTCTATTAGCCAAGATTCTTATGGAACCTCGTAGAGCTCAATATTATCATACCCACCCCCATAATAAGAAGGGCGAGTATCTCATCCCAGAGTATCCGTATGCCTACCCCTTTCAGGAAGACGTACCTTAATATAATGAGATAATAACGCAACGGGTTGAGATAAGTTACATACTGGATTATCGTGGGCATATTGGCTATCGGATAGGCAAAGCCCGAAAGGAGCGTAGCCGGAAAAAAGAAGAGAAAGACCGCCATCATCGCCTCCTGCTGGGTTGCCGACACCGTTGAGATGAGAAGCCCGGCGCCCAGCGTAGTAAGAAGGAAGATAAGCGTCGAAATGAGGAGAAGCGGAATGCTGCCTCTCATGGGAACTTTAAACCACAAAACTCCTATAAGCGTTATGAGAATAACCTGGATCAAAGCGATGATGGCAAAAGGCACGATCTTGCCTATTATGAGCTCGATAGGTTTGAGAGGGCTCACGATCAATTGTTCCATGGTCCCTATCTCTTTCTCCCTCACGACCGCCATAGACGACAGAAGAAGCGACATTATACTGACGATGAGCGCAATGACGCCGGGGAGGTAGTAGTTCCTGGATTCGAGATTTTCGTTGAACCATCTGCGGTCCCTCAGATCGACGAGCGGAACTACGTCCGAACGTTTTAAGAAGATGGCCGCGCGTTCGGAGAGGATAGTGCTGTTATAACTGGATATGATCTGGTTCGCGTATCCGGTTACGATCATCGCGGAATTGGAGTCGGTGCCGTCAACGATGAGCTGCACCTGGGCGGTCTTATTTCCTTCTACGTCGCGGCCAAAGCCGCGGTCGAATTTGATGACGGCCAGGACTTCTGAATTGTCGATGATATCTTTCTGCTCTTCCTCCGAAGATATATATTTTTTTATCTCAAAATATTTCGAATAAGAGAACTGCCTTATGATCTCCCGCGACTCCTTGGTATTATCGCGGTCAAATATGGCCGTGGGAACATTAGTTATATCCATGGTGGCGGCATAACCGAAGATCAGGATCTGAACGAGCGGCGCAATGAATATGACCATCTTCATCCGCGGATCGCGAAATACCTGCAGGAACTCTTTTTTAAGCAGCGCCGCTATTCTGTCTAACATTTATAGCTATTTTATCTCCGGGATCTTCTTTTTAAACTTCCGCACGGCCAATAATACGGCTATCACGGCAAAGAGAACTAGACATAACGCTTCGTGCCACAAGACACGCATTCCCACCTTTTTTAAAAATATGCCCCTCAGTATCACTATAAAATAACGCGCCGGTATGAAGTAGGTGATCGCCTGCACAAATTTGGGCATATTGAATATCTCATACGTAAACCCGGACAGGAGGAATGTAGGCAAAAACGAGGTGAGCATGGCAAGCTGGCTCGCCATGAGCTGATTTCTGGCGGCTATCGAAATATAGATACCCAGGCATAGAGCGCCCGTAAGAAAGATACTGCTTAATACAAAAAGAAGGACAAGGCTCCCGCGCAGCGGCACACTAAATACAAAGTGCCCCATTATGACCGCTATTATAAGGTCTATTATCCCTATGGCAAAATACGGGAGAAACTTACCCGCTATAAGTTCGATGCCCCTGACCGGCGTCGAGATAAGCTGTTCCATCGTCCCGCGCTCCCATTCCCGCGCTACCGTCAGGGATGTAAGCAGCGCGGAGATGATCATCATGATGATCGCTATGAGGCCGGGGACTATGAAGTACCTGCTCTGGAAGTCCTGGTTAAACCAGATCCTCTGTCTGAGATCGACCGGAACGGAATTTATAATGCCTTGCCGCAGGGTAGCGTTGGTAACGATTCTCTGGTTGTAGGCCGATACGACGCTCGTGGCATAGCCGAGCGCGACCTGGGCCGTATTGGAATCGCTTCCGTCGAGTATAAGCTGGACCGGCGCCTTCTGGTTCGAGTGGATATAATGGGAAAAATCCTTGGGGATCACCATCGCCATCATCGCGTCCCCGAAATCCACCAGCCGTTCGAGGTCGTGGTAATTATCGTAATAACCGATTATCTGAAAGTAGTTGGAATTCTTGAAATTGAGAAGGAAATCCACCGAGGTCTTCGTATTGTCCTGGTCCCAGACAGCCATAGGGACGTTCTCTATATCGAGAGAGAGCGCATAGCCGAAGAGGACTATAAGTATGATGGGGATGACTATCCCGAGCGCAAGACTTCTCGGATCCCGCATTATCTGGATGAACTCTTTATTGCATACCGCCCTGACTCTTTTTAAGTTCACTTCGCCGCTCCGTTTGTTTTATCGAAATTTTCGATCGCGGATACGAAGACGTCCTCAAGCGTCGGCCTTATCTTATTTATATTAAATTTTTTTACCCCCTGCGCCTTGAAGATCTTCCCTATCGCGTCCGACGCCGTCTTCGAATCTTCCACCACCACGTGAATGGCGGCGCCGAATAGGGCCGCATCCTTTACGCACCCGGCGGATTTTATCTTGTCGACCCAGGAGTCGGCATCATCTACCGTTATTTCGAGGATCTCGTCTTTCATATAAGTCGTCTTCATCTCTTCGGGTGTTCCCATGGCGATTATAGTTCCCTTGTATATGAGCGTCATCCTGTCGCAATTCTCCGCCTCGTCCATATAGTGGGTGGTGACAAATACCGTTACGCCTCTTTTGGCAAGCTCCTTTATTATCGACCAGAAGTTCGCCCGCGTAATAGGATCGACGCCCGATGTCGGCTCGTCGAGAAAGATCATCTGCGGTTTATGGAGTATTGCGCAGCCGAGCGCGATGCGCTGCTTCCAGCCTCCGGAGAGCGACCTGGTCAGCTTATGCCGGAACGCTTCTATCTCGGCCAACCTTATGATCGTCTCTTTGCGCTCCTTCCGCTCGCTTCTGGGAAGTTTATAAATGCCGCTGTAAAAATCTATGTTTTCCTCGACGGTGAGATCGTCGTAGAGGGAAAATTTCTGTGACATGTATCCGATGTTCTGCTTTATCTCCTCCTGCTCCGTCATTATGTCGAATCCGGCGACCGTGCCGGAGCCCGATGTGGGCGTGATTATCCCGCAGAGCATGCGTATCGTGGTGGATTTACCGGCGCCGTTCGGGCCGAGGAACCCGAATATCTCGCCCTTCTTCACTTCGAAGCTGATGCGGTTTACGGCCGTAAACGCCCCGAACTTCTTCTCGAGATTTTGTACGCTGACAGCAATGTTGGCTTCAGGACTCATGCCTATCCTTCTAAATTCTAAATCCTAATATCTAAATCCTAAACAATTTCTAAATTCCAATTTTTCAAATTTTAAACTTATAAGTTTGAGACATCGGAATTTAGGCTTTGGAATTTGTTTAGAATTTAGGGTTTCGAATTTAGGATTTTTCATATTCTTTCACTATAGATATAAACGCCTGCTCAAGCGTCTTTGCGCCGCACTCCGCCTTGATGGCGTCGGGCGTATCGCATTTTAGGAGTTTTCCTTTATCGATCAGGCCCACCCTTTTGCATCTCTCTGCCTCATCGAGATATGACGTCGAATAAAGTATCGTGACCTTCTGTTTTAAAAGATCATAGAGTATCTTCCAGAAGTCCCTTCTCGATACCGGATCGACACCGTTGGTAGGTTCGTCCAGGAATAAAACCTTCGGCGTGTGGATCAGCGCGCACGCAAGCCCCAGTTTTTGTTTCATCCCTCCGGAGAGCTTGCCCGCGAGCCTGTCTTTAAAAGGTGTTAGGCCGCTGAACCCGAGCAGTTCGTCGATCTTTCCCGCCCTCTCTTTCGGCGGGACGCAGTAGATGTCGGCGTAGAAATTGACGTTTTCCATCACGGTGAGGTCTTCGTAAAGACCAAAGCGCTGGGACATGTAGGCGATGTAATCTTTTAAGCTGTCGGCCTCTTTCACGATATGCTTGCCGTAAACCCATCCTTCGCCTGAAGTGGGATCGAGGATGCCGGTGAGAAGGCGCATGGTGGTGGTCTTTCCGGCTCCGTCGGGACCGACGAGGCCGAAGATCTCGCCTTCTTCGACTTCCAGGCTGATATTATCTACGGCTGTGGTATTGCCGAATTTCCTGGTGAGGGAACTAGCCTTTATGCCGGCCATTCTGCTACGCCTTTCTAGGGTTATGCTGAGGTAAGGCTTCGCAGGAATAGTTCCTACGAAGCCTTACCATCGCCTGAGTCGGAAGAGCGAAGTAAAACATTATCAGTTGACCTTAATGAAGGCGTCGGCCGGCATGCCCGGTTTCAGGTCGAGCGATGAATTATCCACCCTTACCTTTATTCTGTAGACGTACTTGACTCGTTCTTCGGTCGTCTGGATATATTTCGGCGTGAATTCCGTCTGTTGGGAGATGAACGATACCCATCCTTTATATCTCTTGTTCTTATAACTGTCGGTCATAACATAAGCTTCCTGATTTAACTTGACCCGGCCCAGGTCTTTTTCGTTTATGTAGGCGGTTACCCAGATGTCATTCAGGTCGATGGCCGTAAACACGGGCGCGCCCACCTGCACCACCTCGCCCTCTTCGGCGCTCTTTGTGAGTATATAACCGTTCAGCGGCGAGGCAAGGTCCGCCCAGCCCAGGCGCGTATTCGCAAGTTCCAGCGACGCGCGCGCATGCTCGACATTGGCCTTGTCGGTATCCGCTTTCGTCTTGGCGGCGTCGCGCTTCTGCGCGGATATGGCGCCGGCCTGGAAAAGATTTTCCGCCCTGACGTAATCGAGCTGGTCGAGCTCATACTGGTATTCGGCATACCTGAGCGCCGCTTCGTTCTCGGCCTTTATCTTCGTCAACTCATCGGTATTCAGCTTCGCCACCACATCGCTCGTCTTTATGACCACACCCTCGTCGGCAAGGAGCTCCTCTATCTGGCCCTCGACCCTGAATGATATCCGCACATCATTCCCCTCTATATTGCCGGAGACCTTGATCGACTTATTATCGTGAAGCTCTTTCTGTATAAAAAATACGGACGCAGTGGCTGCCGCTATCGCGAGAATGCCGACGAGCACAAAAAACTTCAGTCTCTTTTTCGGGACTTTTTTCAGCTCCGGTATCTCCGGAAGCTTCATCTTTCCTGTGGTCTCTGCCATGGTATTCTCCTAAGGTTACTCGCTGTAAGTCTCCCTGCCCATGAGCCGGTCGAGTTGGGCATGAGCCATCAAATAGTCGTATATACCCTCTGCGAGGTTCTTCTCGACCTGGCTCAGCGAAACTTGCGTGTCCAGGACGTCGAGATTCGTGGTAACGCCGTTATCGTAACCGATCTCCGCTATGCGCAGAGCTTCTTTCGCCTCTATGATGCTGTCTTTCTGCGATACTATTATCGCCTCGGCTTCTTCCATATCGAGACATGCGGTCTTGACATCGACGACCAGCTGGTCGGAAAAATCTTCTTTGGCCAGGCGCGCCTGGCCGTATTTGGCCTTGGCCGCGTCGACCTTTGCCTTCGTCGCCATGCCGTCGAATATGGATAGCCCGACGGTGATCCCCGCCGACCAGTTGGAGTGCCGGTAATCGAATATCGTCTGCGTATTGTTGGACCTGTAATTGTAACCGAAGTTCGCGTCCACCTGGGGATAATATCCGCTCTTCGCGTATTCTATCTCCCACTTGGATATGTCGATACCGAGGAGCTTTAAGATCATCTCCGGATTACGCTTGTAAGCATCTTTTAAAAAATCATCTTCCAGTATCTCGATGGATTCGTACGCCAGGTGCCCCGTCAATTTGATATCGTAGTCCATCTTCAGGCTCAGCACTTTTTTGAATTCCGCCGTTATTATCTGTATGGCATTCTTGGCCTTTATAACCTCGGGCAGGATCTTGGCGACCTGGACGCTCGACTGCAGGACGTCGAATTTCGAGGAAGTCCCCTGGTCGAATTTACTCTTCACGTCATCATAATGCGCCTTGGCATCGTGAAGAAGGGCCTCCGCTATCCGCTCCGTCTCATAAGCCAGGAGGAGCCCGTAGTATAGCCTCTTGGTCTCAAAAGCCACGTCGAGCTTGCGGGCGCGCAGGGTCTCTTCCTGTACCTTTACGCCCAGCCTGGATTCTTTTAAGCTCGCGATATCCGCGCCGCCGTTATAGACGGTTTCGGTCACGCCGAGGCCTACCTTATTGTCATTCTTGTAACCGGTAAAGATCCCCGGGTCTTTCTTCGCGCCGGCGGCGACAGCACCCAGGTTAAATGCATAACCGTTATATGTGTAATCGTATTGCGCGGCGAGCTTGGGCCAGAATGCGGACTTCGCGCCAAGCAGGCCGGCTTTTGCATACTCCAGCTCTTCTTCCTGTATCTGGATGGCTTTATTGTTCAGAAAGGCTATATTGATCGAGTCTTTCAGGGAAAGTTCTCTCAGCCCTCCCGCCGTCTCCTCGGCAGACAGCAAAGGCGCGGGAAATAATATTATGGTGAGCGCTATTATTATCGGTAATCTCATCGCACTATAACCTTCGTAACGAGTATCGAGGCCCTGGCAATGGACGTCTCTTTCTCCTTTAAGGTTATGTATATCTTGTTCGCCCGGAAGAGCTCTTTGGAGGCGGCCAGTTGATGTAAAAATATGACCAGGGCGTCCATCTTGCCCTCGACGTCGACCTCTATCAGGAAATATTTATATATGTCGGTATCTTTTGGGGGTTGCGGTTTTATATTGCCGATGGAGAGGCCCGACTTGCGGGCCATGTCCTCTATCGCCTCCAGCAGCTTATTTACCTCTTCTCCGTCGGAATAGTTCGTCTTCACATACGGCAGGTATTTCTGGTACTCCCTGCTGATGCGGTCTTTCTGGTTCAGGTTGCGCAGGTTCTGCGCGAGGGCCTGTTCGGTCATCTTCGTCTCGGCGCCGATCTTTTTGAACTTGGCCGAGATGGGGGCGGCAACGAATCTGTCCAGGAAAGCGAATGCCAGTACCGATAAGGCGATCGCGATCCCTATCTTCTCTTTCTTCGACATGCCCGCTATAAACGGAAAAATATTCATCTGGTTATCGTCACCGTTTTTCGTAAGGACAGACTATTTCGAACTCGACATACTCCACATCCTTATCGTTCTCCCGCTCTTTCCTGGCGCGCGTATACGAGGCCTTCACGTTTGCGAATAGCCTCGACTCTTCCAGCTTTTTGACGAATTTAAAAACATCCGACATGGTGGACCCGCGCCCTTTAAGGACAAGTTGTTTAGTCTCGTCGATATCGATGCTGCTAAGGGCGATCTCCGGCGGTATCACATTGTATATTTCATAAAGGATGTTGAGCGAAGAGCCCTTCGTATCGAGCGAACGCTTGACGAGCTCGCTGATCATCCTCATCCTGGCAACCTCGTCCGATTCGGTCGATGCCGTAGCGGCCCTGTGTTTGAGCTGGGCTAAGTAGGCGCTCTTGTAATAAAAACTTATTACGAGAAGGAAGGAGAACGCCATCACCAGCGAGGCGAAGAGGATACCCATGACGGTAAGCTCTTTCCGCTTCTTCTCCATCAATTTCAATATCTTCTGTTCGGCCGGCGTAAGATCGAGCTCTAGAGAAGCGCTCTTTATCGCCGTACCCAGGATGGCCGTCAGGGAGACGAACTTCATGTTCTGGCTCTGCGCTTGTTTTGCGGCGTTCTTTATCCTGATATTCTTGAAGGTATCCGTCTTTTCGGCGGCTACATCCAGCTTGTTTGTCAGGATGATATCGACATCCTCCATGTCCCTGGCCGCGCCGGAGAGATAGAGTTTCGATATGCGCGTATTCTTCTCCTCGATATAATAACGCTTCAGGCACCGCTCCAGTTCCTCGACGAGCTTATCCCGCCACGTCTCCGATCTCTCCGCGAGATGGTTGGCGCCCAGGAATATATTCTTCGTGAAGACCATCTTGCCGTTACGGATCGCGATGAAGTCCGAATAATTCGAATCGACGTCCAGGAGCGCTACCGTATCGGCGCCGTCGGGCGGGACGGACGGGATATTCTGCATATATGAAAGGGTGAACCAGTCGTAAACGCCCTCGGAGCTCACCGAAACTTTTCCTACGGTCACGCCGGCGCTCTTAAGCGTCTCGATGCGCACATCGATGATGTTCCTGTGCGCGATGGCCAGCGTAGCCTTCGTGTAACCTTCCCTGTTGCTGTAAAGGATCTTATGGGAGGATACGATCTCTTCTTTTGAATAAGGGGTCTGCCTGCCCACCTGAAGAGCGATCATGTCGTTTATCTCTTTGGCGTCCGTGGAAGGCAGTTCGAGCATCCTGACCGTTATGAGGTGGCGCGGTATGCACAATATGACGGATTGCCTGTTTAAAGAAAGGTCCTTGAAGGTCTTCGCTATCACGGCCGGGACATCGTCCTTGACCTGCGATAATTTCTGCAGGCTCAGCTTGGTGATCTCGCCGCCCGACGAAGTAGACGTGCATTCCGCTATCTTGAGCCAGTCGTTGCCTATCTCTACGACGACGGCCGACTTGCGGAATTCCAATTTACCGAATTTTATTTTGCCGAAAGGCAGTTTAAACAATGCTATTCTCTCCAATACCTTATTACATTATTCTTCCTGTCAAAAACGAAAGCTATCCTCGCCGCATCCGGCCTCGTCTTATCGCCGACATTTCCGGCGGCCTGGCCGCTGAAATTATTCGAAATAACGGATAACCGGCCCGACGCGATAAGACTGCCTATCTTGCCGTTCTCGTCCCCGGATATCGATTCCGCCTTGTCCAGGAGCGCCGTGATCTTTGCGGCATTATCGAATACGTTCGCCGCGGTCATATTATCGCTCTCGCCGCGAAAATGGACGATCTTAGCCGCAAGCTCCTCGGTCATCCCTATGCCGCGCAGGACTATAGCGTCGGCGGTATTTATGTTAACCGCTCCGTCGCCGTATACGGTAAGGGACCCTTTCACCTTGTTGAATATATCGTCCGTTATGCCCTTGATGAG
>JAQURV010000013.1:11626-22525 GCA_029004355.1 Candidatus Omnitrophota bacterium | reverse complement strand
GGAGAAGTCAGGGATTATGAAACCGCGGAGATCACTATAAGAGTAGCTCTCACAGGCCATCTGGTCTTTTCCACTATACATACGAACGACGCCGCAGGCGGCGTTACGCGTCTTATAGATATGGGTGTCGAGCCGTTCCTCGTGGCATCGGCGGTAGAATGTTTTATAGCCCAGAGGCTAGTCCGCGTGATATGCGACAAATGTAAACACGAAGTAAAGCCCGACAAGGAGCTCCTAAAAGAGCTCGGCGTCTCCGGCCTCAACCTCTCAAAGGTGAAGATCTATGAGGGGAAGGGCTGCGATGCCTGCAGGTTCACCGGATACAAGGGCAGGACCGCGATATACGAATTTCTCGAGCTGAACGAGTCGATAAAAGAGCTCGTTTTAAAGAGATCCTCTTCGGACCAGATCAAAAAGAAGGCCCTCGAGCACGGCATGAGGACGCTGAGGCAGGACGGTTGGGAAAAGATAATGCGAGGCATCACCACTCCCAGCGAAGTCATAAGGGTCACACAACAGGAAGAGCTTGAAGAGATCGAAGAGTGAGGCATGGCGCGATTCTTATATGAAGCGAAGAAAGGGCCGAAGGACGTTGTAAAAGGCGTTCTTGTGGCGGACAACAGGGCCTCCGCCCTCCAGAAGATAGCCCAGATGGGCTATTACCTGATGGCTCTCGAAGAGGAAAATGAGCTCGTAAAAAGCGCGGGCGAGGGCAAGGGAAATATCTTCGCGAGGGTCTCTTTAAAAGATATCGCGGATTTTACAAGACAACTTTCGGACCTTCTCGAATCCGGCCTGACGATAGTAAAAGCGCTCGACCTTCTGCACGACCAGACGCCCAATAAAAAATTTAAACGCGTTATCATGGACATACGCGATTTCTGTGTGAGCGGCAGCCCTTTGTCGGAAGCTCTTTCACGCCACCCCAAAGTATTTTCCAATCTCTATGCGAGCATGGTACGCTCGGGTGAAACCGGCGGCGCGCTCGAGAAGATATTGAAGAGATTATCCGATTTCAGCGAAAAACAGCTGGAGATCCAGACCAAGATACGGACCGCGCTTGCCTATCCTATACTCATGTCGGTCGTGGGCCTGGCTACCGTAACGGTCCTTATGACGTTCGTGATACCTAAGATGATGGTGATGTTCGCGGACCTCGGCCAGGCGCTTCCTTTGCCGACTCAGATACTGCTTGCCATAAGCAATGCCTTTAAAAATTACTGGTGGGTGATAATAGCGCTTATATTTGTCGCAGGAGTATTTTTGACCAAAGCCTACGCCACCCCGGAAGGGCGCATAAAGATAGACAGGCTTAAATTAAAGGCCCCGGTCTTCGGCGCTCTCGGCATGAAGGTGGAGATAGCGAGATTTGCGCGGACACTCGCTACCTTGCTGGAGAACGGCGTCCCGATCCTCGAGTCGCTTAAAGTCACATCGGAGACTATAGGCAACGGCGTCATCAAAGGCGAAGTCGACAAGGCATACGATGCGGTGAGGGAGGGCTCGTCGCTCGCGCGCGGTTTTTCCGGCAGCGTTGTCATACCTCCGACGGTAATGAATATGATAGCGATAGGAGAAGAAGCCGGCCACCTTGAGAAGTCGCTCTTTAAAATAGCGCAAACCTACGACAGGGAATCGGACGAAGCTATCAAGATAATGATGTCGCTTCTGGAGCCCATACTGATATTGACGATGGGCGTTGTCGTCGGCTTTATAGTCATAGCGATGCTGCTGCCGATATTCGAAATAAATTTTATGATGAGGTAGTCGGATGATAAATCCGAATGCCGAATATCCAAAATATAAAACGTAATGTTTTGAATATTTGAATTTAGGATTTGTTTAGTATTTCGGATTTAGAATTTCGAATTTAAAAATAGGGAGGTTATAATGTCAAAGTGTAATAAGCGTGGTTTTACCCTGGTTGAGCTTATGCTGGTAGTTATTATTATAGGTACTCTCGTCGCTATGGTAATGCCCCGGCTTGCGGGAAGGACCGAGCAGGCAAAACGCGCCGCCGCCAAGGCCGACATCGAGGCCAATATCGCCTCCGCGCTCGACCTGTATGAAATAGACCATGGCAGCTATCCGGAATCTCTAGACACATTGATGGAGAAGAAAGAGGGGAAGGGGCCGTATCTGAAGAAAAGCGCGATCGATCCGTGGGGACACCCCTATAAATACGTATATCCCGGTACGCACGGAGATTACGACCTCTATTCCTTCGGGAAAGACGGCGTAGATAATAACGGCGAAGGTGACGACGTGACAAACTGGGAGACATCCGCCAAGCCTGAAGAGAGCCAGGAGTAATGGCTCGTAAGGCCTTTACCCTTATAGAACTTACCCTTGTAACGGTTATCATATTGGCGCTCATAGGACTGTCCCTGCCGTTATTCAAAAAGACCTTCACGAACCTTTCCGCCAAAGACGCAGCCTTTAATATATCGAAGATCGCAAGCTACGCCCAGGAAAAGGCCGTTATAGACAGGAGGAATTACAGGGCGATATTCGATTTCAACCGCCGCCAGTACCAGATCTTCGAATTCGATAAGCCCGTGAAAGACAAGGACCCTTATAAAAAAGTCGCGGGGCGGTTCGGCAGGGTATTCACATTGCCCCGGGGACTCTTCTTCTACGATCCCAAGACAGGCATGAGCTCGAAGGCCGAAGAGGAGTACAGAAAACAGGTTATATTTTATCCGGACGGCCGTTGTACCGAATTATCTATCAATATCGCGGACAACAAAGGTAACGGTTACAGTATTACCTTAAAAGGGTTCGGGACTCTTCCCAAGATAAAAGAGGTGATAGGTGAGGAGATGTAAGAAGGGGATACTGCTCCTGGAAGTGATGGTCGCCATCGTCGTGATCACAGGCGGGCTGTTATTTGTCATGCGGGTATACTCGACTGCAAAAGAGGCGCTTTACAGGTCGAGAGACCTGTTCAAATATTCGCTCCTGCTCGAAGAGAAGATGTATGACTTCGAAGAAAGATGCAAGATCGAAGACGGCAGGGAGCATGATCATTTCCCGGACCTGAGGGAATATCAGTGGGAGACGGTGGCGGAGCCGTTAGCGCCCGAAGGCCAGGTCCTGTGCGACCTATGCTCGTTAAAGTTAGACGTCTTTTATAAAAGCGGTTCTTCTTCGGCCGGCCAGTCGGATAAATATTATCTGTTTACGTACATACCCAGGAAAAAATGACGAGAAGAAAAGCATTTACGTTTATCGAACTGATCATTGCCGTAACGCTCTTCGCTATAATAGCGGTGAGCATATATTCCACCTTCAACGCCGGGTTGAGGATCTGGCTCAAGACCTCTCCCATGATAGAGGAGAACCAGGCGCTCAGGGTATTTTACGGCACGATAACGGCAGACTTAAAGAATGCGTTATACTATCACGAAACGTCGCAAGCCTTGACGAAACCCGTCTTCGGCGCGGAATACGAAGGCAAAACAAATTTCGAGGGGTCCAAGCATAAAATATCTTTTATGGCAATAGTAAGCGTCTCGGATAATGAGCTGGGTACCCATGAAGAACCGGCCCGTATCACCTACGTTTATGACAAAGCCGGTAAGACGGTAAAAAGGCTCGCCGCCACAAAGGCCGAAGGCCTCGACGAGAATAAGGCCAATGCTATCGAGATGCTAAGCGGTATAGAGGATGAGGATTTTGGATTCGAATATTGCTACAAAAAACCGATATCGAATACGGAATATGAATATGAATGGCGGGACGCGTGGGAAGATAAGAACGTGCTTAATATTCCGCGCGGGGTAAGGGTAAAATTAGGAAAATTCAGGAAGACGGTCTTTATTCCGACGGGCGTCCTGGGCGAGGAGACATGACAAGCGAAAAACGCCGCGGCACGATCCTCATAACGTCGCTATGGATACTCTCCATACTTGCGATCCTTGCCGTGGGCATAGGCCTCAGGGTCTCCATAGAAGCGCGTCTCGCCAAGAATAATATGGACAGGCTGAAATCGCTCTACCTGGCCAAGGCCGGAGCAACCCAGGCTATATATCGCCTCTCGAAGAGCACCAATCCATATGACTCATTGTACGAGTGCGGCGTAACTTTTTCGTATGAGGAGAAATCGAATGAGGATAAGCTAAAATCGGTCTTCGCCGGCCGTCTCGGCGGCGGCGTGTTCAGCACAGGATATAA
Source organism: Candidatus Omnitrophota bacterium (assembly GCA_029004355.1). Lineage (GTDB taxonomy): Bacteria > Omnitrophota > Gorgyraeia > 2-01-FULL-45-10 > 2-01-FULL-45-10 > FEN-1322. The sequence continues at coordinate 18,349 of JAQURV010000013.1, read as the reverse complement.
GATGGGCAATAAGACCTGCCCCGGGATGTCGGATGAGGAGCGGAAGATCAATATAAATACGGCGCCCCGGGTCATGCTAGAGAGCCTCCTGGGGTATGTGGGCGAGGATCAGGCGATCGCGGCATACATCGTCGAATGGCGCTCGCCCGGCGTGGGCCTGAACGACGGCTACTACGAATCGCTCCCGGCCCCTTACAAATGCAAACACGAAAGGTTTTCCAGTCTGGAAGAACTTATGCTCGTCAAGGGCATAGACCAGAAGATCTTCGATAAGATAAAAGATCATATAACCGTCTTCGGCAATTCGGGTAACTTGACGGTGAATATCAATACGGCGCCGAAGGCGATATTGAGCATCATACTTATGTCCGGCGCGTCCATAAACAGGCCCATCGACAAGACGGCCTCGGATATCCTCGCGGACAGGATAGTCATGTTCCGCAGCGGCCCCGACCGGGAATCGGGCACAAAGGACGACGTTAACTTTACGGGCGATATTTCCATAGAAGCGATATTGCCGGAGCTGTCGACGCAGGCTGCGGAGATCAAAAAATACTTTACAACCAAATCGAGTTACTTTAGAATTGAATCGGAAGGTACCCTCGACAAGTCGAAGATCGGAAGAAGCGTGGTCTGTATCGTCACCAAAGAGCAGGGGAAGACGCCAACATTAAAATCATATCGCGAATATTAGGATATCTCAAAAGCCCCTTCGGCCGTAAGAACGTTTCAGTGTCGGTCGAGATGGGAGAGGGCGCCATAAAGATCGCAGAGGCGGCAGTTTTGAGGGGCCGCAAGGAGATCGTGCGGCTCGTGAAGAGGCCGCTTACTTCCGGCGATCCCGCCGCGGAGATAAAGACTATCTTCGCGTCTCTGGGCATTTCCCAACACCAGGTCAGCTTAAGTATTCCGCGCCATCTTGTAACGGTCAGGTTCCTGAAACTTCCTTCCACGGATGAAGAAGAGATACGGAAGATGGCCAGGATAGAATCGTTAAAGCACGTCCCGTACGGCGACGAGGACATCGTATCCGGATACCGGATCATCGAAAAACTGCCCGACGGATATTCAAGAGTCCTCATAGCGGTCACGCAGGCCGAGACCGTGCGTAAAGAACTGGACACGCTCGAAAGGGCGGGTCTTCTGGTAGAGCATGTATCGCTCGGCTCCGAAACGCTCCTATTGTGGTATCTTTCCGCCAGGGATGCCGAAGAGGACGCCGTCGTCCTGATAGTCAGTATAGACGCAGGGCATATAGACATAGATATCGTCGCGGGAGATAAACTGGTCTTTACGCGGGGTGTTCTATATCCGGCCGCCAGGCCCGTATCCGTGGAAAAAGTGATCGACCAGGTGAACCTGTCGATGGCGGCTTACAGGAAAGAGTCGGGCAACCCGATAGCCAGGATAGCGATCACCGGCATGCCGGCCTCTACGAATGCGTTGAAGACGATCCTTGCGGCTACGATAAAGATACCCGTCGAGATAATAGACCAGCTGAAGAATGTCTCTAAGAGCGAAAGCGCCTACCTGGAGATGGAAGAAGCCTCTTTTACGGAATTGCTAGGCCTGGAGTTAAGGCGTGATGCCGTGAGCATAAACCTTCTGCCGCCGGCGGTGCAGGAAGGCCACAGGCTCGACCTTATGAAGAAGAGCATGGTGTCGGTCCTGATAGTGTCGGTATTGATAATAGCGGCGGCGTTCGGCACTTTTTTGAAGAAGATGCACGACAAACGCGTATACATTTCGTATATAAACGCGGAACTTGCGAAGATCACCCCGCAGGTAAAGAAGGCGAAGAAGATGGTCAAGGAGATGGATATCATAACCTCAAAGATCACCGAGCGGCCGCTCGCCATCGATCTCGTGAGCGAGGTATTCAAGATAACGCCTCAAGGGATAACGTTGACGATGATGGAATACGAAAGCGCCAAAGCCGTCACCCTGAGAGGCACGGCGCCGAGCTTGGGAGATACCTTTAAATTCGTAGGCATGCTTGAGAAGTCGCCGTATTTTGTGAACGTCAAGGTAAAATACGCCAACAAGAGGGCCGGGCAGGGAGTCAGCCTTACGGATTTCGAAATAACCTGTCCCGTAGCGAAAGTGAAGTAAACCATGTTCATGAAGAATATGAGTAAGCGCGAAAGGTATATTGCGATCGCGGCCGTGTCGTTTGTCACGGTCGCCATCCTTTATAACTTCATCATAGATCCGGTGCTGCACGAGTGGCAGTCTCTCAATATCGAGACAGAATCGAAAAAAGCCGCCTTAAAAACGGACATTGCCATACTATCCGTACGTAAGACCGTTGAGGAAAATTATTCGAAATTCTCAAAGTATGTCAGGTCCGGAAAGAGCGAAGAAGAATCGGTGGCGGAGGTCCTGTCGTATCTGGAGGATCTGTCCAGGAGTGATTCGTGCCTAATATCGAATATAAAACCGATAGGGACAAAAGATTACGGTACATATAAGGAACTGCTTATAGATCTGACGGCCGAAGGAGGTTCCAACCAGTTTACCAAATTCTTATACGATATCGAAACTACTAAAAATATGATCCTGAAGGTCCGCCACTTTATGCTCACCTCAAAAGCAGGGCAGGAAGGTGCGCTGCGGGGCACGTTCCTCATTAGCAAGATAATCATCGAATAATATCTCTTAACAAGGCCATTAATAACCTTGTTAAGAAATAAAAAATCAAGATATTTACTATTGTCAGTTTCATTTTTTAGTGTATACTATATTGTGCAGGAATAGAAATGGCCTTACTTGTCTGACAAATGTACGTTTCAGACAAGTATATTTTTTAAACCCTTGTTTAACAGATTTAAGAAGATTATTTAGGAAAAACTGAGGATGCCATGGATCCGAAAAACTTTTGCAGGGTTATTTTTTTGGCCGGTTTCCTTACGCTTTTATTAAGTTTTTCCTGCGCCGGGAATGCGGACGCCGCAACAACGCCTGTTATTCTTGGCCAGCCTTCCGATGTAACCGTATTCTCAGGAGAACAGGCATCCTTCGCGGTTTTCGCGCAAGGGGCTGGTACTCTGACATATCAATGGTATAGAAATAACCAGCGTATCTCCGGCGCCACAGCCCATTTCTACACGATCACAAAAACCGTTTCGCTCAATGCAGGGAATTATTACTGCGTAGTCTCGAATTCATACGGCCAGGTTTCATCGCGAACAGCCGTTCTTACCGTGAAAAACGCTCCGCCCGTTATAGTTACACAGCCTTCCGCCGCAACCGTGCTTCTCGGACGCAGCGCTACTTTACAGGTAGTTGCGTCCGGAGAAGGTGTATTAACATATCAGTGGTATAAGGATTACATTGCCATAAGCGGCGCGACTAACCCAACCTATTTTATATCCACAACTGCTTTTCGGGATGGCGGACAATATTATTGCAAAGTCACGAATTCATCGGGCCAAAGCACATCGTCCAACACCGTTTATCTTTTAGTGACGGGAATAATACTCATCAGTAGCCCTTCCGACGCGTACGCAGTTGAAGGGCAGAATGTATCTTTTACGGTAGTGGTGGACGGGATAGCTCCGCTAAAATATCAGTGGATGAAATCAAGAGCAGACGGCTACTGGGACAATATACCGGGCGCGACGAGCTCAACCTATACGATCATAAATGTTACTGAGGCCGACGAGAAATGGTATGATTGCGTGATCACAAACACCACCACCTCTGTTACATGTTCCGCCGCCAAGCTTAACGTAGGAGTTCCGCCTACTATCATTAACCAGTCTTCCGACATGACTTTAACGGTCGGGCAGAAGGCAACATTTAGTATCCTGAGCGTGAGAGGAACGTCGCCGTTCAGGTATCAATGGCAGCGGAAAGACGCAAGCGGCGCCTGGTCTAATATTGCCGGAGCTACCTCAGCAAGCTACACTATAGAAAACGCCGTAATAAATGATACGGCAAACTATAGGTGCATAGTTACAAATGATTATGGCTTCACCATAGCTGAAGTGATCACGCTTACGGTGCTGGCTCCTGATGTCACTCCGCCGACAGGTTCGATATTTATCAATAACAACGCCGCGGCTACCAATAATCCGGTTGTTACGCTTACTTTGTCAGCTACCGATAATACAGGAGGGACCGGCATGGGTGCCGGAGCTCAGATGCAGCTTTGCAACGCCGGCACGGCATGGCAATTGTATGAATACGTCGCAACTAAAACATGGACATTGAACGCAGGGGACGGTACAAAGACAGTGTATGCAAAGTTCAGGGATGTCGCCGGTAATTGGTCCGCTACTGTAAGCGCCAATATCGTTCTTGATACGACGCCGCCCGTAATAGTTATAACAAGTCCTCAGGATAACGCGGTAGTCAGCGCAAAGGATCTTACGGTAAGCTACACGGTAGACGGGGTAGCTAGAACGAAAGCGTTTACGCTGAGAGATGGCTTGAATACCCTGGTAGTAACCGACTCTGATGCCGCGGGTAATTCTGCGTCCGCATCCATTAAAGTAACTTTCCCGCCGGTTCCGGCGTACATCAAAGAAACACGGATAACCGACGATGCGAACAACTCTAGCCCCGCCATTTATGGCGATGCCATTGTCTACCTAAAATATTATTCTGCGATCGACGGTTACTCTGTGCACGCCCGCAATTTAGTCAGTGAAAACGATACGGCGATTTCTGCATGCTCGGATATAAAAACGCCTCCATCGATAGATAAGGATAAGGTAGTTTGGGCCTCTAGATCTGGTTCTTATGGAGGCAGACTGGCCGGTTATGATCTAACGACCGGTACCCTATCCGGATCCACCGCGCCTTCTAGTGCCACATATAGTGATTGGAACCCGATCATAGGTGATGGCATGGAGGTTTGGACCAATACCGTGACAGGCACCGATGGTTCCGGACATAATTATGCCGTCAGCTCTCTATGCTGGACCGGCATGGGGAACGTATTTAAAGGAATGAACGCCGGCGCCGGTAGTTTTGCCGTCTATGGAAATACTGTCGTTATCAAAGAAGGACATTCGATCAATGTGTATACTTTGCCAATGTGCAATTTCAGTACTTGCGTGGTTGCCGGGAGTACAGAGGACCTCTTCGGAGACGTAGTTATCCATAAGAACAAAGTCGTTTGGATACAGAATAACGCCGTATATATGTGTGACCTGGAGAACATGCAGACGACGCAGGTGTCTTCCGAGTTCGCTTATATATTCACCGCGTGCCAGCCGGCCATATATGAAGACAAGATCGTATGGCTTGACGAGCGGGATATCATGAACGGCGGAGATAATTATTCCATATATCTTTATGATATTACTCTGGGCCGGGAAATAAAAGTAGCCGATGTTGTGGAGCCTTATACCATATGTACGCCTTATCTGGACAGAATAGTTTGGTCACGTAACAAATTATCTATATATGAAAACAGGATAGTTTGGGCCGACGATAGAACCGGCGGCAGTAAATATGGTAAACACCTTGATATATATATGGCCGAAGTATTTTTGACTCCCGAGATCACCGAGGCTACCGTCACCGGCTCGACCGTCGACATAAAGGGCAAGAACTTCGGTTGCGCGCAGGGTGATTCGAAGGCAGAATTTACCGACGGCACGGCTCTTACCGTAGGCACGTGGTCTAATACTGCGATCACATGCAATATTCCGTCCGGCTCTCATCCCAACAAGATAAGGGTGGTTACTTTGGGCGGGACGAGTAACGAATTTACAGTAAATCTGCCGGCGCCTGTAGCGCCGGATCCGCCGTCAGCTCTTACCGCCAATCCCACATCATCCAGCGTAATAAACCTGACCTGGAACGATAATTCAACTAACGAAGAAGGGTTTAATATATATAAAAGCCCCGGCAATAGCAGCCCATTCAGTCTTTTAGCTACAGTAGGGCCTAATGTAGCGACCTATAATCATACCGGCCTGGCGCCTAACACCGTATGTCATTATAAGGTAAGTGCCTATAACGCCGCGGGAGAATCTTCGCTTTCGAATGAAGCGGCTGCGGCTACGCCGGGCAATGTCATGGTCTTATCCGCTACTGCTATATCGGCTACGCGGATAGATTTAAGTTGGACGTGCAACTCAAACGAGGTGGGTGCTTTTATAATATACAGGATAAACGCCGCGGGTCAGTCTACATCACTTGGCAGCCAGGCGCCTACCGCAAGAACTTTTAGTGATACAAACAACCTCGCCGCAGGCACGACATACTCTTATGAGATATATATATTCACTCTTACTTGCATTTGGGTAGGGCCTTCAAATAGGGCAAGCGCTACTACGTTGCAGGCTCCCACCGATACCACGCCTCCCACGGGCACCATACGGATAAACGATGGGGCCGCGATTACTAATAACGGCAGCGTTAGACTGACCTTATCCGCTACGGATGCGGGAAGCGGCATGGGTGCGGGATCCCAGATGAAATTCTCAAGCGAGGGGACATACTGGTCGACAGAGGAAGCGTATGGAACTGCCAAGTCATGGGGATTACTGGCAGGAGACGGAACAAGGACTGTATATGTTAAATTCAAAGATGTGGCGGGCAATTGGTCGAATGCAATAAGTGCCAGCATCATTGTTGATACAACAGCCCCTGTGATAGCAATAACAAGCCCCGCGGATAACTCAGTAGTGAAGACGCCTAACCTTACCGTAAACTACACTCTAGACGGTGTGGCAAAGACTAAAGCATTTACCCTGACCGAAGGCT
>JAQURV010000013.1:0-11526 GCA_029004355.1 Candidatus Omnitrophota bacterium | reverse complement strand
TAAATACCCTCACAGTCACTGAAACCGACACCGTCGGTAATAGTGCCTCGGCTTCTATTAAGGTAACGCTCGATACAGTAGCTCCCGTAGTAAAGATAACAAGCCCCGCGGATAACTCAGTAGTGAAGACGCCTAACCTTACCGTAAACTACACTCTAGACGGTGTGGCAAAGACTAAAGCATTTACCCTGACCGAAGGCTTAAATACCCTCACAGTCACTGAAACCGACACCGTCGGTAATAGTGCCTCGGCTTCTATTAAGGTAACGCTCGATACAGTAGCTCCCGTAGTAAAGATAACAAGCCCCGCGGATAACTCAGTAGTGAATACCAGAGATATAACAGTCAACTACACTGTAGACGGGATTGCCAAGACAAAGGCCTTTACGCTTGTAGCGGGCTTGAATACTCTCACAGTGACTGAGGTAGATACTGCCGGCAACTCCAGCTCAGCCTCTATCAGGGTAACGCTCGGTACGGCGCCGAACTCACCATCGAACCTCACCGCCGCGGCCATATCGCCTAGCCAGATAAATTTAACCTGGCAAGACAACTCAAATAATGAAACGACCTTTACGATAGCGCGGAAGCTGGATTCGGATGCGTCTTATCAGGAGATCGCTACCGTAGGAGCTAATGTGACAAGCTATAGTGATACGGGTCTTAATGGGAACACGACATATCACTATATAGTGTGCGCGCATAACAGTGTGACGAATTCCATGTGGTCAAATGAGGCAAGCGCCACGACGGCCAGCTCTCTCGCGGCCCCGTCTAATCTAGCGGCCAAAGTTTCATCTTCGCGCATAAGATTAACATGGACGGACAATTCAAAGAACGAAACAGGTTTTAAGATAGAGAGAAGAACAGGCGCGACGGGCGTCTATGGTCTGATAGCTACGGTAAAGGCCAATAGGAAGACTTATACCGACGCGTCGGACCTTAAAGAAGGCATGACATACTACTACAGGATATGCGCCTACAATGACGGAGAAAATTCTCAGTACTCCAACGAAGCGAGCGCTATGCTGCCGGTGAAGAAACCCAAAACCCCATCCAAAGTAACGGCGTCAGTTTTATCCTTGACCCATCTAATATTAACCTGGACAGACAAGTCGGATAACGAAGAAGGCTTTGTAGTGGAAAGAAAGGTCGGCTCGAAAGGAAGCTATGTTGTTATCGCTAAGACCGCCGCCGACGCGACTACCATTCATGATAATAATCTTACGCCCGGCACCAGATACTATTACAGGGTCGCGGCATATAACAGCGCAGGACAATCCGGATATTCGACCGAAACCATAATGATGCCGAAGAAATAAGCTGCCTTACACGACCACCAATTCTGCACATAAAAATCGCCATAACCTATTGACAAACTTCAGCGTTATGATATACTCTCTACTTAGAGAGTAATGAACTACTCTCTATACAGAGAGTGATATGGAAGAGAAAAATATATATTTAATAAAGGATCTATCCCGCCTTTCAGGGTTATCCGTCTACACCATCAAATACTATCTGAAGCTGGGGCTCATAAAAGAGATCTCCAGGAGCCAGGAGACCAACTTCAGATATTTTGATGATTCCACCGTCGAAGGATTGAAGAAGATCATAGCGTTGAGGCATGAGAAGGTGTCGATAAAAAAGATACAGCACATCCTGAGCGAAAGAGAAGCCTTATGAGCTACTACGAGATCCTGGGGTTGAATAAAGAACCGTTTTCGACGAGCCCCGACCCGGCATTTTTCTACCGCTCTTCGGCGCATTCCACAGCCATACAGAGGCTCGAAATAGCGATAAGGCTGAAACGGGGCTTAAGCGTTATACTCGGCGATGTCGGCATAGGCAAGACGACGATGTCGCGCGCGCTTCTGCAGAATTTCGCTAATGACGACGATTACATATTCCACATCATCCTCGACCCTACCTACAAGTCCGAGTTCCAATTCCTGACGAGCCTTTCGAAGATGTTCGGTATAAAACCCGACACGCGCTCTACCCTCGACTACAAGGAAGAGCTTGAGAAGTACCTCTTCAGAAAAGGCGTGGATGAAAATAAGACGGTCGTACTGTTAATAGATGAAGGCCAGAAGCTCTCGACGCCTTTTCTGGAGATCTTAAGGACGCTTCTTAATTACGAGACGAACGAATACAAGCTCTTACAGCTTGTGCTCGTCTCGCAGATGGAGCTCCTGCCGCGGATAAAGAAGGTAAAAAATTTTTTCGACCGTATCGCGCTTAAATATATAATAAACCCTCTCGACCAGGAAGAGACGAAAGAATTGATCGAGTTCAGGCTCGTCGAGGCGGGCAGCGATCCGACGAGAAAGGTATTTACGGACGAGGCGGTCGAGCGCATATACGAATATGCGCAGGGTTACCCGCGCAAGACGTCTATCATCTGCCACAACGCGCTCGAGGCGCTTGTGATGCACCAGAAGTCCATAGTGGACAGTGCGCTTATTTCCAAAATAATAGATAGAGAGAGCATATAAATGGCTAAAGAGATATCACCGGAAGAGAGGCTTCTGGGCCTCATAAAAAAGAAGGCGAAAAAAGAAGAAGAGAAGGCCGAACCTAAAGCTCCACAATCCTTGTCGAGCGAAGCGGCCAAGATTCTTAAGGTCGATGAACGCGTCTCCGGGCTGCTGAAGAGCAAATTCTTTAAGTCCAGGTTCTTCGAGCCGGCGAGACTGGGAAAGCTGAGTAAATACCTCATAGCGATCCTGGCCGTCATAATATTATATGTCGTTATAGACTCGTTCTTCGTCAGGCCCTATAAGGACGTCCAGCTGCTCGTGTCGACGGCTATCGCGGAAGGCGGCCAGAAGGTTTTGCCGCCGGGAACTTCAGGCGCTTCAGTCGTAAAAGACTACTCGTGGTATTCGAGCGCTATGCCCGCAAGGACGGTCTTCGGCCAATCCCAGGGTTTGCCTACCGACGATACGGCGGTATCTACCGGCAACGTGACGGACCAGCTGGGCCTGGTCGGGATAATCGCCGGCGAGAAACCGCAGGCGATCATAGAGGATAAGAAAGCGCAGAAGACTTATTACCTGAACAAAGGCCAGACTTTTAACGAGTACGTCGTTGAAGAAATAAGCGAGGATAAGGTTATCCTCGACTTCGAAGGGAAAAAAATATCGCTGTTTCTATAAGGAGCATACTTATGAAGAAGATGATCTCTTGCATTGTCATCGCGGCATTCGGTTTTATTTCGCTGGGAGGCAGTACGCTGTCGGCCGAGGCCCAGATGGATTCTACGCACTCGCTCGCCTCCGGCGCCAGGGTCCATATGCAACAGGTGGCGACAGCCGACAAGATATCGCTCGACCTTAAGGGCATGGATGTCGTCGAGGTCATAAAGATGCTTGCCACAAAAGGCAATCTTAACATAGTGCTTTCAGCCGACGTTAAGGGCCGCGTGACCATATTCTTAAAGAACGTCGGCATCATGGATGCCCTTGAGATAATACTAACGGCCAACAGCCTGGCTTACGACAAGCGCGGAGAGATAGTATATATCATGTCGCAGAGGGAATACGAGGCCATCTACGGCGAAAAATACTCGGACAGAAAAGAGGTAAAGATATTCCATTTAAGATACGCCAAGGCCAGCGACGCCAGTAAGGCGCTGAACCAGATGAAGACCAAGATCGGCAAGATCGTGGTCGACGACGGCTCGAATACCATAGTCGTTATGGACTCGCCCATGACGATCAACGAGATAGGCAAGGCGATCGAGGCCATAGATATGCCGACGACGACCAGGGTATTCGAATTGAGATACGCAACGGCGGCGGATATCAAACAAAAACTGGCCGACGTATTGACGAAAGGCGTAGGCACGGTACAGATAGACGAGCGGACCAATAAGGTTTCCGTGACGGACCTCATAAGGCGGATGAACGAGATCGAAAAGCTTATTCTTGCCTTCGATGACAAGCTCCAGCAGGTTTTAATAGAAGCGAAGATAATCCAGATCACGCTCGACGACAATTTTAAATTGGGCGTCGACTGGCAGGCCCTGATAAGGAGGATAGGCGAGTTTCATAAGACCATCAGCCTGACCAGCGCCTTCGAGCTTGCCGCGCAGAATGCTCTTGGCCCTCCGGGGGCGCAGCTTGTTATCGGTTCTCTCACCGAAGGGGATTGGGGCGCGATGATCCAGATGTTGAAGACCGTAGGCGATACCGATCTATTATCCAGCCCGCGCATAACGGCATTGAATAATCAGGAAGCCAAGATAATGATCGGCACGTCCCAGCCTTACGCGACGAATACCGTTACGCAAACGACAGGCCTCGCCACGACGGCGACCAATCTTACGTTTATAGATGTTGGAGTAAAATTGTATGTCACGCCGACTATAAACAAAGAAGGTTTCGTTACCATGAGGATAAGGCCGGAGGTCAGTTCCACAACTTCCAATTATACCTACGGGACCCCCGCGACGACCGTTCCGATAGTCGAGACGACACAGGCGGAGACGAGCGTTACGGTCAAAGACGGAACGACGATAATAATAGGCGGCCTTATAAAGGACCAGCGTTCGAGCTCGGTTAACAAGATCCCGCTTTTGGCCGACATCCCTGTAATAGGCGAGATGTTCAAGAAGACCATAAACCAGATCGTGAAACAGGAGCTTGTCGTATTCCTGACCCCCCATATCGTGACTGGTGAATACGATATGCTGGAACAGCCTAAGACGTATCCTATGGAAGAGAACGGATTTACCGTCTCCGAAAAACCAACATTCGAGCGCCGGAATCCTGTCAAGATGAAGTCGGGCATGTTTAAAGAGAAGAAGGAGGCGGCGTCTTTGCCTTTTGGCCCTAAAGCGAAAGGAAAGAAGAAACAGGAGACGACGGGCAAGATCGTTATAAGGACGCCCGAAGATTACTTCTACGTCCTGAAGGCCAGCATACTCGGGAATTTTAAGTTGCCCGAAGCGAAAGGCGCTTCCATGAAGGGCGGCGTTAAGGTGACATTTGTATTATCGCCTAGGGGCGTTCTCAAATCCGGCCCCGAGATCGTGAGGTCGTCCAATTCCATGCTAAACGGTCCGGCCGTCGAAGCCGTAAAGAAAGCGGCGCCTTTCCCTTCCTTCCCGGACTCGATGGAACAGACCGACCAGCGTTTTAGTATATATATTTCGAATGAAAAGGGGGAGATTGATGAATAACGGAGCAAAGGTAGTGATAATAGCGTTATCTTTGATATGCTTTATCCTTCTCTATTCTACCATAGCTTTTTATGTTATGGAGGAGGGTGAGAAGGGCAAAAAGATCGTCCTGCAGAAAAAATTAGACGAAGTGACCGCCGTCAAACAGGAACTGGAGACGAAACTGAAAGATACGGAGATGGTCAATGTGGAGCTCAAGACAAGGCTGAAGGCGCAGGAGGATACGATAGCCGCGACAGAGCAGCGCCTCAACGACGCTAAGAGAGAAAACAACGGGAACCTTTTCAAGCTCCAGGAGCGCGAGAGCGAGATCCGGGGTATGAAGTCGAGGCTCGAGAACGAAAGGGCCGAAAAGGACAGCCTGCTGAAGAAGATAGAGAAGGCAAACGAAGATTGCATCAGCCTGAAGCTTCAGCTCGACAACATGCTGACGACGAAAGAAAAGACGGAGCGAAAAGCCAAAGAAACGCTTGAGAAAGAGGGAGTTTCGCTCGGCACTATCGTAGTGGGCCAGAAAGGCTAAAGTAAGTTACCTTGACTTTCACCCCTCTATTATGTAAAATTAAACGACAAGATCAATATGAAAAGAGAGGCCTTGGATAATCATGAAGACGAATAAGAATTCCGGGAAGCTCAAGCTTGGCCTTCCCAAGGGGAGCCTTCAGGAAGCCACTGTCAGGATGTTCAAAAAGGCAGGCTTCTATGTCGGGATAAGCGAACGATCATATTTTCCGTCGATAGATGACGATGAGATAGAGGTCATACTTTTCCGGGCGCAGGAGATGTCGCGCTACGTTGAGGACGGTATCCTCGACGTCGGCATTACCGGCAATGACTGGATACTGGAAAACTCTTCCAACGTCGTAAGGGTCGCCGAACTTATATACGCTAAGCAGAGCATGCGGCCCGTTAGATGGGTCCTTGCCGTTCCCGAAGCCTCGAAGATCAAAAAGGTGAAGGACCTGAAGGGCAAACGCGTAGCTACCGAACTTGTAAATGTTACGACGAATTATCTGAAAAAGAACGGTGTCAAGGCGGATGTCGAATTCAGCTGGGGCGCCACCGAAGTCAAGGCGGCTATAGGGGTTGACGCTATAGTAGAGGTGACGGAGACGGGATCATCGTTGCGGGCGAATAAATTGAGAGAGGTTGCGACCGTATGCGAATCGACCACTCAGCTGATAGCGAATAGAAAGAGCTGGATGACGCCGTGGAAGAGGCACAAAGTAGAGAACCTGGCCATGCTCCTGAAAGGCGCGATACTCGCGGAGGAGAAGGTAGGTTTAAAGATGAATGTATTGAAGAAAGACCTGAAGGCGGTTTTGAGCCTTTTGCCGGCCATGAAGAAGCCGACCATCTCCGAACTATCCGACCCGGCATGGGCGGATGTAGATACTATAATCGATGAGAAGACGGTCAAGTATCTTATACCGCAGCTTAAACGGGCAGGGGCTCAGGGGATAATCGAGTACCCGTTGAATAAAGTGATATATTGAAAAATCCAAAATCCAAATACTACCAAATCCAAAGTGTTTTGGATTTTGAAATTGGGATTTATTTTGTAGTATTTGGAATATTTGGATTTGGGATTTAATGTATCGTTAGGGAGGTGATTCAACGATGCCTTGCGGTAGGAAGAGAAAACGGGCGAAGATGGCGAAGCACAAGAGAAAGAAAAGGATGCGAAGAGATCGCCACAAGAAGAAATAGAGATACCATAGTGGTTTTACGAAAAGTTTCAATTTGCCTGGCAGCTGCTATTGTCCTGTCGGTGCTCATTAATACAGGTTTAAATGCCGTCACGGACATATTTGCAAAAGGCCGCGCATTTGTTGCTCATGAGATCCACGAAGAGAGCGTTCGTCCATCGAACGCTCTCTCGGGATCGCTTGCCCATTACACCATGGGCATTATCTGCGACAACGACGAAAAATTTGAGGAGGCCATACGTGAATATCGCCAGGCCCTCTCCCTAGAACCGAATATAAGCTATATCCATACGCGTCTTGCCGTCGATTATATCCTTACGAATAAAGAGGATCAGGCGCTTGACGAACTGAAAATAGCAGCTTCGCTCGATCCTGCCGATGTGAAGCCGAAGTTCCTGAGGGCGCTTGCCTATACGGCCAAGGGAAAGTTCGAAGAAGCCAGGAAAGAATACGCGGATATAATGCGTATGGACCCGGAATCGGTCTGGGCGCTTTCTTCCCTGGCCGACCTTTTGGTCCTGCAGCAGAAGCTCGGCGAAGCGGCTTCTATTTACGAAAAACTTCTCGAGAAAGAGAAGGGCTCGAGCGCGATATATTTTAATCTCGCCGTCATCTATTCGAAGCTGGGCAAGACGGATGCGGCGATAGATAAGCTGAAGGAAGCGCTGAAACTTGACCCGGAATACGTCGAAGGCTACATAGGTTTAGGCATCCTTTACGAGTCGAAGAAAGACTACTCCGGGGCGATCAAAAATTTTAACAAAGCGCTTGAGATAGAGCCGGGAAATTCGCCGCTCTATTATTACCTGGGATTATTATATTCCAAGGCGGGGAAGATAAACGAGGCGGTCGCGCAGTACGAACTTCTGATAAAACTCAACCCGAAAGACGCGCTCGCTTATATCCAGTGGGCCAATATTTACCTGAAACAGAAAAAGTACGGCGACGCGGTCGCTGTTCTGGATAAAGCCGTCAAGGGCGGAATAAAAGATGTGGGGATATACCTCGCGCTGGGATACGCCAATAGCGAACTTAAAGATTACGACGCGTCGTTAAAATTCTACAATACCGCGCTTGAACTTGACAAAAAAGAACCGATGGTATATTTTTACCTGGGATCCTTATACGATAAGCTCCGGAATAAGGACGCCGCGGTAAAAAAGATGCGTGAAGCGATAAAGCTAGACCCCGGTTTCGCGGATGCGTATAATTATCTTGGCTACATGTTTGCCGAATCCGGCGAAAACCTGGATGAGGCTATCGTGCTTATAAAGAAGGCCCTCGAGGCGGATCCGGATAACGGCGCGTATATAGATTCGCTCGGATGGGCATATTTCAAAAAAGGCGAAAAAGAAGAGGCGATCAAGCTGCTTGAAAAGGCCGTTAAGCTGGAACCGGGAGAGGCCGAGATAAAAGGGCACCTGGAGACCGTAAAGAAAGCATTGAAGCGAAAATAGGGGAGAGATGGATAAACCGAATATTTTAGAGCTCAGGAAGAAAGCCGTCGAGATACGCAAAGACATTTTAAAGATGCTGATGCTGGCAGGTTCGGGCCACACCGGCGGAAGTCTCTCGATCGTGGAGATATTGGTCGCACTGTACTGCTATAAAATGAAACACGACCCCAAGAATCCCGAATGGAAAGAACGCGACAGGTTCCTGCTTTCGAAAGGGCATGCCTGCCCCGCGCTTTATGCGGTCCTGGCGGATGCGGGATATTTCCCGAAGGAAAAACTCTTGAGCCTGCGTAAGCTGGGGAGCCAGCTGCAGGGCCATCCGCAGAGAGGGTTGCCTGGAGTGGAGATATCGAGCGGTTCGCTTGGGCAGGGACTTTCGATAGCGAACGGCATCGCTCTTGCCGCGCGCCTCGACAACTCTGCGGTCAGGATATACTGCCTCATGGGCGACGGGGAGACGAACGAAGGACAGGTCTGGGAAGCCGCGATGACGGGCGCGCATTATAAGCTGGACAACATTTGCGCCATCATCGATTTTAATAAACTTCAGATAGACGGATTTTGCTGTGATATAAAGGATATGGGGCCTTACGTCCATAAATGGACCGATTTTGGCTGGAATGCCATAGAGGCGGACGGCCACGATATCGGAGCGCTTATTGCCGCGCTCGATAAAGCCTCCGGGACAAAAGGTAAGCCCACCGTCATAATTGCGCATACGATAAAAGGAAAAGGCGTTTCCTTTGTGGAGAATAAAGTTGAATGGCACGGTATCGCTCCTAAGAAGGAAGAGTATGAGCGGGCCGTCAAGGAACTCGACGAAGCCTTGGGTAAAATAACTTAACGAACGGGGGTACTATGCCAATCTGGTTAATAATCGAACTTCTGTTTTACATTGTCTTCATCGCCGCCGCGACAGGTATCTACCTATTCTACCGGCCGGCCAGGCTGTATATGCGGGCGCACGTTGTCATGCTGTCTATAACGACGGGCGCGTATATACTTGTGCGCCTGTCGATATGGGGGCTTATGTCGCTCGAGTCGTTCTACCAGAAGATCACGCTTGCGACGATGCCCATACAGCTCATAATGGTCGCGCTCAACGCCACGATCTTCGTCTTGATGTACACGATGTTTATGCAGGGCGGCATGGCGAAGATATCGAAATCCAGGATCAAGGGTGATCTTGTCGATGTCAAGTGGTCGGACGTCATCGGCATGGAGAACGTAAAAGAAGAGGCAAAGGAAGTAGTCGAGCTCATTAAAGACAGGGCCCGCGTAAAGAAGATAGGCGGCAAGATACTGCGAGGCATTATGATGTTCGGGCCCCCGGGCTGCGGGAAGACGTATCTGGCCAAGGCGATCGCTACTGAAACGGGCTTGCCGTTCTTATCGATGTCCGGAAGCGAATTTGTAGAAATATTCGTAGGAGTCGGCGCCGCAAGGGTGAGGAAACTATTCAAACAGGCGCGGGAGCTTGCAGAGGCTCACGGAGGATGTGTAATATTCATCGATGAACTCGATGCCATAGCCAGAAGGAGGGTCTTTTCGGCATTCGGAGGTACGGAAGAGACGAACTCGACCCAGAACCAGTTACTTGCCGAGATGGATGGCCTGGGAGAACTAAAGGATAAAAAAGGGAATCCCAGCCCGGCCCAGAACATTATCGTAATAGGCGCGACGAACGCCCCGGAGAACACGATAGATGCGGCTCTCCTGCGTCCCGGAAGGTTAGACAGAAAATTATATATCGACAAACCCGGCCTTGAAGACAGGGAAAAACTCTTCGCGTATTACCTTGGTAAAGTTCAGCATGATTCTTCGATAGACATAAGCAAGCTGGCGCGTAAAGCCGTATACAAATCACCGGCCGATATCGAGAATATAGTCAAGGAGGCTGCGCTTATATCGACGAGGTCGAACCGTGACGTGATAAGGCTAGATGATATATCGGAAGCTATCGACAGGATAGACCTGGGAATGGTACACAAGCGGACTATGACGCCCAGAGAACGCGAAATGACCGCGTGGCATGAGACAGGCCATGCGGTAGTACTGTTTCTTCTGCATCCCACGAAAGACGTATTTAAAGCGTCTATCAAGGGAAGAAGGGGTTTTTTGGGTATGGTTCACGAAAACCCGCGGGAAGAATGGTTTAGCAGGAGCAAAGAGATGATACTGGCGGATATTAAAACTTCGCTCGCGGGCTATGTTGCCGAGAAGCTGAAATTTCAGACTACTTCGGACGGCGTCGATTCCGATTTTAAGCAGGCGATGTTCCTTGCCCATAACATGGTATGGAAGTGGGGCATGAATGACGTAGGGTTGGTAGGAGATTATACGCTCATACCCGAGTCAGAGATCTCGGAAAACACTAAAGATATGCTGAACAAAGAGACGAATAAAATAATGGCCACTTGCCTGAAAGACGTCGAAGATCTACTCAAGAAAGAGTGGGCGATCGCGGAAAGGTTTACGAAGGAATTGCTCGAAAAAGAAGAGCTTGATTACGACGAGATCGAAGCTATATTTAATGAGTTCGGTAAAACGCATATGAAGGCGTCGTGAGGATAAGGCCAGTCACCAGTTGCCAGTCACCGGGTGCCAGTTTGAAAAAAAGAAAAAATGGTAAAGTCCTATTTTTTTTACTGGTGACCGGCTACTGGTTACTTGCGACCTTTTTATCAGGCTGCGGCCCGACCTATCCTAAAGAAGAATTCGCCGAATCGATAGTGAGGGTCTGTAAAAAAGAGTATAAGATAGATGTAAAAGTCGCGACCGTCGGCAAGACGGTAGTTATATACGCGCCGCTCCAGGAGCTGTGGGATCCTATGTTCGCGCTGACGAAACGCGCCGGCGACGAACTGAACGACATAATCCTGACCGTATCGAGGGTGTCGTTATCGACGGACGCGGATTACAATTTTTATGTCGTCATTGCCCACGATGTGCGTATACCCGAAATACAGATAATAATAGTAAAATCCGTCCTGGATGTTAAGCGGTTCATGCTCAACGATATCTCCCGCGGAGAATTTTCCAAGAGGATGCTTATAGATAAGCGGATCAACCCGCAGGCCAAAAAAGAGCATGCCATAAAAGAGGTCTTCGAGAGGATGGGCCTCGATAAGAAATGGCAGGACGCCGTGATGAACGACTTTTTCCGCGCCCA
>JAQURV010000012.1 GCA_029004355.1 Candidatus Omnitrophota bacterium | reverse complement strand
CTCTTCCGATCTCATAACATCCGGGTCGTGGCGGAGCATCGAGCGCAGGGCGTTAGCGAAAGTAAGGTCTATCTTCGATTGGACCTGTATCTGCGTCACCCCTTTGATCTGGTATTCTATAGGATCTTCTATGGTGATTATCTTCCTGTCTTTGGTATTTATTTTACTTAGAGAGGCGTAGAGCGTGGTCGTCTTTCCGCTGCCCGTCGGGCCGGTAACAAATATTATGCCGTGCGGCTTCTTTATCATGCGCTCGAGTATATCGAGGTCCCTCTTAAGGAGTCCCAGGCTTTCCAGGCCGAAACGGATATTCGTCGCAAGGAGCCTTATTACCACCGATTCGCCGAACGGCGTAGGAAGTATCGAGACCCTCAGGTCGACCTCCTCCTGCCCTATGCGTATCTTCATCCTGCCGTCCTGCGGGAGGCGCCGCTCCGATATGTCCAGGTTCGCCATTATCTTGATACGCGAAATGATGGCCGACTGAAAAGTCTTTATCGAGGGCGGGACCTTCGTCTCGTGGAGGACGCCGTCTATCCTGTACCGCACGGAAAGCTCGTCCTCGTACGGCTCTATATGTATGTCGGTCGCCCTGTCGCGATAAGCCTCGAGCAGCACCTGATTTACGAATTTTATTATAGAAGCGTCGTCGGCGGATCCGGCCAGGTCCTGCGTCTCCTGGGCCTGCACGCTCATAATACGTTCGGCCCCGCCCGCCGCGTCCGGCGCCATCTTCTCTATCGTCTCGGCGCCGACGCCGTAATATTTTTTTATAGCTTCTAGTATCTCCCGCCGGGATGCCAGGACCGGCTTTATATCTCTCTTCAGGAGGAGCCTTATGTCATCGACGGTATGAATGTCGAGGGGGTTCGCCATGGCTACCGTTATCGTGTTGTCCGATATTTCTATGGGGATCAGTTCGTAGTGGCAGGCGAACTTCGCGGGGATCTTCTCTATGACGGCAGGGTCTATCCTGATCGTTTTGAGCTTTACATATTCGACGCCGGATTGCTCGGCCAATATCTTATAGAATTCGTCTTCGTTTATAAGTCCTAATTTTATTAATATATCTCCTACGCGTTCCTGCAGATGCTCCTGCTCGGCAAGCGCCCTCTCCAGCGCTTCAACGGTGATAGCTCCCCTCTGGACCAGTATCTGTCCGATGAGGTTCGGATCTTTTATAGGCATAGGCACTCCATGATTTGTCTAACATAGATTATACTTCCCAATCCGGTTAAAATCAAGGGGCGCATGCGCGCTCCGGTCAATTTTGCCTTGAATTGGAGCGCCGAATAAAATATAATCTACAGATGCAGTCCCTCTCCGCCTTTGGCGGATCGGGACGATTTGTCAGACTTAGACGGCAACAAACCGGAGGGTTACGATGCTGAAGATCTTCAGAAATAAGAATGTGACAAAGATAGTCCTGTGGGCCATCCTGGTATTGACGCTGCCGGCTTTCGTTGTGGTCGGCTATATGAGCACGGACCGGTCCGACAAGAAAGGTCCCAAATTCGTCGGAACGATCGAGAATAAGAAGATCTCTTTCGACGATTTCGCCGGTAGCATCTCATGCGTACGATGCCAGATCATACTCAATTATTACAACAATGCCAAGGCGCTCGAATCGTTCCTGAAGAACAAGAGCTTCGTGGGAAGGCTCGCCTGGGACAGGCTGCTGCTGCTGCATATGGCCGGGATGGCAAAGATAAAGGCCCCGGACAGCGAAGTCATCAAGTTCATCACCACACAGCCCATCTTCCTGCGCAACGGCAAGTTCGACGACCGGATCTACGAATATTTCCTCAGGAATTCGCTCGGTATCTACCCGCGGAACTTCGAAGAGATGATCCGGGAAAATATCATGATCCAGAAACTGACCGATAATATCACGAAAGACGTGAAGATCTCCGACGAGGAAGTCGTCCGGGATTATCAGAGGGACAATTCGAAGTTCAAGATATCTTATATCCTCGTCCCGCTGGGCTCTTTCGCGAAAGACATAAAGATCCCCGAAGAGGATATAAAGAAATTTTATGAAGCGAATAAGAACAGTTTTGTGATCCAGTCCCTCGATGCCGAAAATAAAAATGCCGTCAAAAAGATCGCCACCTACGACGAAGTAAAGGACGCCATAAAGGGGATCCTGGCCGAAGAGAAGGCCAGGCCCGCGGCGCTCGAATCCGCAAATAAGACCTACGACGAATTACGCAGGCTGATGGATAAGGACAAGCTCTCTTTCGAGGCCGCGGCGGCGAAACTGAAACTAAAGACGCAGGAGTCGGTGCCTTTTATCAAATCCGATTACCTGGAGGGGGTAGGTGAGGCGGCCTGGATCGCGGCGGAAGCGATCAAAATGAAAAAAGATGAGATATCGAAGCCGGCCAACATAAAGAAAGGCGTCCTGATATTCAGGGTGGCCGAGGTCCTGCCTTTCGATCAGGAGACGTTCAAGAAGGAGAAGGAGGATTTTACCAAGAAGTCTCTTTCCGAAAAGAAGAATGTTTACCTGGAAGGATGGCTGGCCGAGCGCGAAAAGGGCGCAAAATTAAATATAGATCTGAACGATTACGAGAAGTACTACGGCAGGTAGGCGGCGTTATTTGGACGGCGCTGTCTTCAGCAATATCCTGCCCATGATCCCGACCCGGAATGTCCCCTCGCCCGCCGTGTGGGAATATATGTAGACCTGATATTTCTTTCCGGAATATTCACTGCCGGAGGGTATGGTAACGGAGATGTCCGTTTCTATCGCGCCGCCCGGCGCGACATTCCCAAAGTAATTCTTCTCTATCTTTACCCATGAAAGATCGGGGATAGGCTCATAGCCGGGGACGGTATTATAGTCGACCGGCTTCTCCGGATCGACCGCGATATCCACCGTGATGTCCTTCGTCGTATTCTGGACTGTAAGCACTCTTCCGGTCACCGCCTTCACGCTGTAAGTCTTCCCGGGCTCCAGGTTCTCCATCTTCTCTTCGACAAAATGCGAGCTTAAACCTCCGGCGTAAAGAGAAGATGCGCTCAATAATAGGATCGATACTGTCATCAATATAAACCTGTTGATCCGTCCCATATTATCCCCTTTTCGACAAAGATTATATCTTACACCTTTTCGCAACACAAGGTATATCAAACCGGCCCCGGCGGGGCACACCCTAAGCGTGCCCCGCAGGCTTAATGTTAGTCTAGAACGCCATTGCCGTTTAGATCCTCGCCCGGATCAAGCTGGCCATTACCGTTGAGGTCTTCTTTGCAGATAGCGCTATACGCGCGCAATTCATACGTAGCGTGCATACCTCTCGCATTGTAGGACAACTGCGTCGGCGAACAATATGCCAACGCCAGTGGCTGCGCTTTCGAAGGCCCTATTCCCACCACTCTTACTCTACCGTTAGGCGGAATGGCCGCCCACAGATTTTGTCCGGCGGTCGTGCCTGTTACCACTTCCGTCATGAACGTATCACGCCCCGGCTGAAGTCCCGGGCGGATAAAACCGATGCAATCGGCGTTGTCGACCACACCGTCGCCGTTTACGTCTGTTAGCGGCATCGGCCCGTATCCGATATCGACTATCACCGGAACGTTCCCGGTATTTGTGATCCTGTGGATGGGCGTTCCGTCAGCGCCTATATTACCTATCTTATCACCCAGTTTTACACCCTGGAGCACCCAACTAGGATTGCTCAGCTCGATAGATATCACCGGCTGATTCAGCTTACTGAGCAGGGAAAGGTAGTTTTCCATTTCTGCGCATAATTCTTCAGCGTGGGATACTACCGGATTAATCTGCTCCGCCAGATCAGGACGACGCTCAAGAATGACCTTAAGCTCTTTTATGTCTGCTTCGGCCAATCTTGTCTTCGCCCCTTCTATGCTCTCTATCGCATAATGCAGAAACTGGACATCGGCACTATCTACCACGCCATCTCTATTGTAATCTCCGTTGCCGGATTCAAGCCAATATTTGATATCTTCCAAATTAAATTGGCCGTCGCACGTGATATCAAATGCCCTGCATATTTTTTGGATCTCTGCGTAGTTGTTATCAATATGGACTTTGATCTCCTCTACGCGTTTCAGGTCCTGGTCCTCGGCTTCAAGCGCTTTCAGCTTAGTAATATAATCTGAAATCGTAGCTTGAGCCTCTTCGGCATGAGCCAGTATAGCGACGATCTGGTCCTTCAGGTCCGGCCGCCTCTGCAGGATCTCATTAAGAGCCGTCCTATCATTATATATCTTTGTGTTTTCCATTATTATCTCGTCGATCTTCGATCTTAATATGCTAATATCCTCGTCGTTTACTCCACCATCACCGTTAAGATCCAGGTCTTTCTTGTCTATTTTACCGTCGTTGTTTCTATCCACATAAACTTCCCTGAAGATCGCGGCGCTATTGTTTGCCATCTCAGAGATATGTTCTTTTATGAGCAGGACTTCTTCCAGGTCCTGATCCACCGCGAATGTTACCTGCAGCCCCAGCTGGGCCGATTCCGCCGCGTACGCCGCCGGCATGAACGCCGCGGCAAAGACAAGCGCCATCACCACCACAATTAGCTTTTTCATAACTCCTCCTTTTGTAATTTTTCCGTTTGATTAAACTTATATCTTTAATCCGCCTTATAAGCGCGGATCTCGTATGTGGCGCTCATCCCCGAGGCCTTTTCGGAAAGTCCCGTCGGCGCGCCGTAGGTCAAATATAGCGTCGAACTTGCGCCCGGCACTATCATATCGGGTAAAACAGCTTCCCCCCTTTCAGGGACAATAGAACCGTTCACTATCGTGACAAACCTGTCCTTTCCCTGCTCCTGGCCGGGCAGTAAAGTTACATTCGATGCGGCTGAAACATACCTGATGCCGACTTTTACGGGAACGTTACCGGCATTTTTAATCGAATGCGCCGGAAGACCGGCGCTATTGAGATTACTTCTCTTCTCGCTTGTCTTGACGGCGCTTATGGCCCAGCTCGTATCATTTAATTCTACGGAGATCGTCTCTTCCTTAGGAGAGTTGCTGACCCATCTATTTGTATTACTTTTATCGTGATGCGGCGTCGGCCATTGGGCAAGGCTGGGATTAAACGGCGCCTTTGTTTTATAGGCCGAGAAGACCCCGCCCGGCCGTCTCTCTACAACAAGTTCACCCGATCCATCGTTATCGAGGTCGACGTAATGCATCCTTGTTTCGTAAGCCGGCAACATTACTCTGTCGAGGGCCTTCGAGGCCTTTATCTTACCGGAGGGACCTAAAATAAGGAGCCGCCTGTTGCCCGGCCTTTCGGCTATGATCTCTATTTCGCCGTCGCCGTCGACATCAACGGCAAGGCGCGGGATCGCACTCTGCCCGGCAGAGACAAACGGCCAACCCTTAAGGCTGTTGCCGTCTCTACCGATCACGTCTATTCCTTTATCGGCCCCCAAGATCAATTCGCAGGAATCGTCGCCGTCCAAGTCCGCCGGGATCATGTCCGTTACGCATCCGGCCTCTCTTACAAATAATTCCGCTCCACTACGGCCAAGACAATATATCGTTCTGTTCTTAAGCCCTTCTTTTGCATCCTTCGCTATAGCGATCATCACGACTTCATCGCGGCCATCGCCGTCGATGTCACCGCAACGGATACTGTCAATGGAATGACTGTCATCCATCTTTACAGGCCAGCCGTTCACGCAACTGCCGTCTATATTGAAGATATGGATGGCTTCGTTCTGCGCCACCGCTATCTCAAGATCGGCGTCGTCATCAAAATTGCCCACTGCCATGCGATCCATACCGCCGGCAACTGTAGTATATGCGGTCTCGAGCGGCTTCGGCCAGGCAGGCGAAAGATCGCGGCCTGCCTTGTCTATAACATAGAGGGCGCTTTCGTACCTGCATATGATCTCTTTGGTCCCGTCGCCGTTGAGATCGGCCGCTATCAAAGGCTCTCTCAGCGCAAAGGCGCGGGACGGATCGGAAGAAGGCGGCATAGCTCTTTCGAATAGAACGCTTCCGTCTTCCTTATATGCATAGATGGTTTCGTTATGTGCCCGGGCGTGCGAAGACCTGCTCTGCGTTGTGGTCAGGATCATCTCATCTTTACCGTCGCCGTCTAAGTCGGCAATGGCCGGGAACTCAGAGTTGATAAACTGTTTATCGATCTTCCATTCATTCGCCGGAGTCCTGGTGGAATCAAGTATCCTTACCTTAGCGAAATTGGTAAAATTGCGGGCCGTCACTATCTTTTGCGTAAATCTCAGGCCTATTTCCTGCGAGGACGCGTAGAGCGGGGATGCGGAAGATAATAAAAGGGTTAACAAAGTGGGTAAAAAAAATCTTCTTGCTGAACTTTTGCGCGTCATAGCGGCCTCTTAAGTAAATTCATTTTAAAATTTTAAATTAACCGCCCAAAAAAAATTACCGAGCCCCGTTACCCGGTAGCTCGGCTGTCTTTGGCCTGAAGCGCACGTCGTGAAACCCGCGTTATCGGTGCGCCAGGCAATCATCGCAGTTCATTTAAACTGCATTAGACCCTTTGGCTTTGCGCCCCAACCTTTCGGCTGGTTTGCCTTTTCGGATATCTTTTTACATTACCAACTCAAGTATACTTGCTTACTTGATTAAGTCAAGGCACAAAATCACAGTTTTTTCTATCTTAACTATTTTAGACGTTACCCAGGTAAACGTATTTTAACTTAGATTTTGCTATCCTCTTGGCTTTCTCTAAAGTCTCTACGGGCGTAGCCGGAAGGGACAACGTGTAGCACGGAAAATATCTGGAAAAATGGAGCGGCACTTCCGGCCCCAAGTTCTCGTATATCCAGTCGACCATCTTCCTTATAGTCTCCTCGGAATCGTTCAGGGTCGGTATTATCAGATTGGTAAGTTCGATGTGACAGCTTTTGTGGGCGCGCTTTATTACATCAAGTACGGGCTTTAAGCTTCCCTTGCATACCTTGGTATAAAATTTGTCGTCGAATGATTTCAGGTCTATGTTCATCGCATCGATGTACGGAAGCATCCCTTCAAGCGGGTCCATATTGACATAGCCGTTGGTGACAAGGACGTTCTTCAAATTGTTCTTCTTCGCCAATTTGGCGGTCTCTAATACAAATTCATACCATATGAACGGCTCATTATAGGTATACGCTATACCGAACGACCGGTGCGACTTCGCCTTTTCTATGACCTGCTGCGACGTGATATCTTGTGTCGGGGCGCCGATCTCCTGGGATATGTGCCAGTTCTGGCAGAACTGGCAGTGAAGGTTGCATCCTCTCGTGCCGAGAGAAAGTATATATTCTCCGGCATGGTAATGGTATAGCGGCTTCTTTTCTATAGGATCGAGGGCAATGCCTGTAGTCTTATTATAAACTTCGGTATATAGGACGCCTGCCTTATTGACTCTGACGCCGCAGGCGCCTCTGCCGTTATCGGGGATCACGCAATTGTAAGGGCAGAGGTGGCAGTGGACTTTTTGCGCTTCCAGTTTTTCGTAATAAAGGGCTTCGTGCATTTTCACCT
The DNA here is from genome assembly GCA_029004355.1 of Candidatus Omnitrophota bacterium. Lineage (GTDB taxonomy): Bacteria > Omnitrophota > Gorgyraeia > 2-01-FULL-45-10 > 2-01-FULL-45-10 > FEN-1322. Next base: position 16,622 of record JAQURV010000012.1, on the reverse strand, counting down.
GAGGAACGTTTTCAGTTCCCTCATGAATTGTCCCACGTCCCTGAACTGCCTGTAGACGGACGCGAACCTTACATAAGCTATCTCGTCTATCTCATGCAGGCCGCGCATGACAAGCTCGCCTATCTCTTTCGACGCGACTTCGGTGTCGTGCTTCTTCTCGAGCTTCCTCTCGATATCGTCGACGAGCTTTTCTACGCGCTTGACGCTGATGGGGCGCTTCTCGCACGCCACCATTATACCGTTCATGAGTTTTTCCCTGTCGAACCCTTCGCGCCGACCGTCCTTCTTAACGACCATCAGGGGAACGCGCTCGACATACTCATACGTGGTAAAGCGCTTTTTGCATTTAAGACACTGTCTGCGGCGGCGCACGCTCGAGCCGTTCTTGGAGCGCCTCGAATCGATCACGCTGTCTTTCCTGCTGCCGCAAAACGGACATCTCATAATATTTCCTCAGAAAATTTTTCGGGTCAGTAATCGGATGCGCTGTGCCAATATGGTTCGCAAACCTCGTCATTTGTGCTTCGCGGGACGCGAATTTTTAACCATGTAAAAATTCGCTGCGAAAAAAGTTTTCGCATCTGCTCAAACTTTTACGCCCCGCTTAAGCACAAACGCCTCGGTTTGCAACCATGGTCGTCACATCACATTCCAGCAGAGCGAAAAATTTTTTCGTCACACCTAGTTAGCTTCCCGGGTAAAATTTTTGACAAGTCGATAATGTGCTGCGGCGATGTGGTGAGCAGGGCGTTAAAATTTCGAGGCAGCGTACGAGAAATTTTACCGAGCGAAATTTTCACATGGCTGAAAATTTCGCGTCCCTGCGAGCCACATTGACACAGCACATGCAGCTTCTGCACCAAAAAATTTTACTTCAGGTACGCCTTGATGATCTTCTGGTCGGTGACCGGCTTATCGCCGTACCCGGTCGGCGTATTCTCTATCTTTTCGACTACATCGTAGCCTGAGACGACCTCGCCGAATATGGTGTGACGCATGTTGAGCCAATCCGTCGGCGCGACCGTAATGAAGAACTGGCTGCCGTTGGTACTCGGTCCTGAATTCGCCATGGCGAGAAGACCTTTGCGGTTGAAGGTGACCTCTTTTTTGAATTCGTCTTCGAACGGCTTACCCCAGATCGAGCTTCCTCCGGCGCCGGTGCCTGTCGGGTCCCCTCCCTGGATCATAAAGCCTTTTATGACCCGGTGAAATATAAGGCCATTGTAGTAGCCTTTCTCGACGAGACCTTTAAAATTTTCACAGGCCTTCGGCGCAACGTCCGGCATAAGCTTTATCTCTATCTTCCCCTGGGTCGTTTCCAGCACTACCGTATCGCTCTTCATATCAGAAGCTCCTTTAACGTTACTTTTTTCAGACGCAGGCCTGTTTTCAGCCACCGGAGCATGAGAACAGCCGCTTAAAAAAAGCCCGACAACTACGAGAACAAACAAATTATTAATAACGCTCTTCATGCTGCCTCCCCTTTTAAATTCTAAAATTGCCTTGTCACCCGCCCGACGCCGATATCATCGATGCCGGCCGTCGTATCCTTACCTATCTCGAGCCCGCCCTCTTTCAGAGGGAAATGGGAACAGCTGTTCAGGCTCATGCATATAAATATCAGTAGGATCATCCTGCCCGCGCGGATAAGGCATCGGTTCATTTCAGCCTCTTTACCTTGACTCTGGCTTCGCGCAACAGGTCTTTCGACATCTTGTCCGGATAATCACCCTTTATTACGACCTCTCTTATGCCGGCGTTTATTATCATCTTCGCGCATATTATGCACGGTTGCGTCGTCGAATAAAGGCTGGCGCCCTTCAGACTCGTGCCGTGGAGGGCCGCCTGCAGGAAAGCGTTCTGTTCTCCGTGCAGCCCGCGGCATAGTTCGTGGCGTTCGCCGGACGGGATCTTGCGTTTTTCACGTATACAACCGGTATCGGCGCAGTGCCTTATCCCGCTCGGAGCGCCGTTGTAGCCGGTGGCCAATATGCGTTTGTCCTTTACCAGGACCGCGCCGACGCTCCTTCGCAGGCATGTCGACCGTCTTGAAACAAGGTCGGCGATGCCCAGAAAATATTCATCCCAGCTCGGCCGTTTACTTGTGACTTGCGACTTGTGACTTGTGACCTTTTCAGTTCTCACTCTTTCTCCAGCCTCCGTATCAGGTCCTTATATAAAGGGAATTTCTTCGTAAGTTTCGCGACTTCGGCTCTTACGCCTTTTATGGCTTTTTCGCTCGACATGGAGTTCAGGACCTCGTCGATAAGGCGGGCGATATGACGCATCTCGGCCTCTTTCATTCCGCGCGTCGTAACAGCCGGGGTGCCTATGCGTATGCCGCTGGCCACAAACGACGGTTTCGGATCGTACGGTATGAGATTTTTATTCAGCGTAATGCCCGCATTCTCCAGCGCGGCGGCGGCGTCTTTGCCGGTAATATCTTTTTTGGTAAGGTCTACCAGGAAAAGATGCGTATCCGTGCCGCCGGCGACTATCCTGTATCCCAATTTTGCCATTTCATCCGAAAAAGCCTTCGCGTTCTTGACTATCTGCTTCTGGTAAACTTTAAATTCCGGCTTCAGCGCCTCTTTAAAACATACCGCCTTGGCGGCGATCACCTGGACCAGGGGCCCGCCCTGGGCGCCCGGGAAAACTCCCGTGTCTATCTTTTTGGCGAACTCTTTTTTGCACATTATCATGGCGCCCCTCGGCCCGCGCAGCGTCTTGTGCGTCGTCGAGGTGACGAACTCGGAGAATGGGACCGGACTCTGGTGGACCCCTGCGGCGACAAGTCCCGCTATGTGGGCTATGTCTACGAAGAGCAGCGCCCCGACGGAATCCGCTATCTTCCTGAAGACCTTGAAATCTATCTCCCGCGAATACGCGGATGCGCCGGCGATTATCATCTTCGGCTTATGCTCTTTCGCAAGCTCCGCTATGCGGTCATAGTCGAGCATCTCGGTCTTGCGGTCCACGCCGTAGGGTATGATATTATAGAATTTGCCCGAGAAGTTGTGCGGATTGCCGTGGGATAGATGGCCGCCGCAGGCAAGGTCCATGGCGAGCACGGTATCCCCCGGCTCCACCGCGGCGAAATATACCACCATATTGGCCGGCGTCCCGGCATGAGGCTGGACGTTGACGTGTTCGGCGCCAAAAAGTTTCTTGGCCCTTTCGATAGCGATCGATTCAACCGTGTCGGCGTTACGACAGCCGTTATACCACCGGGCACGCGGGTAGCCCTCGGCATATTTGTTCGTCAGGGATGAACCCTGCGCCTCCATCACTTCTTCCGACACAAAATTTTCGCTGGCTATTAATTCGAGGTTATCATTCTCTCTCTTTGTCTCGTCGAGGATAGCTTTAAAGATCTCCGGATCCTTCTTCTTTAAATTACTCACTTTACCGTCTCCCTTATTTCAATTTCGCTTCTATATCCCTGATCTGCTTTACGCGCCTCGCGTGGCGCTCCCCTTCATGTTCGGTCTTAAGCCAGACCTTTAAAATATCTTTCGCCTTATTAAAATCCGTATAATTCGCGGCCAATACGACTATGTTGCAGTCATTGTGTTCTCTGGATGACTTGGCTATCTCTTTGTCATAACAGGCGGCCGCGCGCACCCCGTGGAGTTTATTAGCTATGATGACCATCCCGACTCCGGTCTTGCATATAAGGACACCCCTGTCGGCCTTGCCGGAAGACACGGCCTTACCCACCTCGAAACCTATCATGGGATAGTCGCATGCGTCTTTGGAATGCGTGCCCATATCTTCTACCGCATATTTCTCTTCTCTTAAAAATGCGATAATGCTCTTTTTCAATTCGAACCCGCCGTGATCGCTGCCGATCGCAATTTTCATCATAATATTTTAGCTGTCCTTTCCACGTCTTCTTTTATGACGTCCAGGTATGTCTTATATTCCGCGACGCTAAGCCCTATGGGATCCGGGATGTTGGGATCCGTCGGAACTTTTTCTCCCGCGGCCCTTCCGTATTCCCGCAATAAAAACACCTTTGAAACCGCCTCAGGCGCAAGCCTTACGATCTCATATTTATGCGCCGTCGACATCACAAGTATAAGGTCGGATGTCTTTATCATCTCATCTGTGATCGCGGTGGACTTGAAGGAGCTCACATCCACGCCTTCCGCCATCATCACTTCTATCGTCTCATCCGTAGGCGAATAACCGTCGAGCGCCCTTACTCCGGCGGAACGGACCGTTATACCGGTCTTGCCGAGCTCTTTCAACCGCTTCTTCAAAAGCCCTTCCGCCATGATCGACCTGCACGAGTTGCCGGTGCAGACGAATAAGACAGATTTAATATTACTCATAAAATCCCTATTTCAGATATTACCTCAAGCAGCTCTCTCTTCTTGATCGCTCCTTCACGCAAGATCTTCGGCGGTGTAACGGTCAAATCTATGACCGTAGATTCGACGCCCACGTCGGTAGGCCCGGCGTCCAGCAGGATATCTATCATCCCGTCCAACTGGCTCAATACATCCTCGGGTCTCGTCGGAGGTTTTAGGCCGCTCATATTCGCGCTCGGCGCTACGACCGGCACCCCGGCTTTTTTTATGAGCGCCAGAGCCACCGCATTATCAGGCATCCTGAAACCCGTCTTAGGGCCGTTCTTACCCTCCAGCACTATGGTCAGAGGTCCCGGCCAATATTTATCAATGAGTCTTTTGGCCTGCCGCGTGATACCGCACTTCAGTTTTTTTATAGCGGCGGTCTTTTCGATATGGACGGTGAACGGTTTCCCTCCCGGGCGCCGTTTTACCCTGCGTAACCGTCCGATCGCTTCCTCATCAAGGAAGCTCGCGCCGAGACCGTAAACAGTCTCCGTCGGGAACGCAACCAATCCGCCCGACCGTAATACATCCGCGGCCCGTTCTATGGATCTTTTATCGGGGCGCTTCGGATCGACTTTTAAAACGACCGTCTTCGTCATCCGACCGGGTTCTTCGCCCTTATGGCTTCGACGAGTTCCTTCTTGAACTTTGTCAGCCACTTTTCGAGACCTTTGTTATCCAGGCTCAATATCTGCATGGCGAGTATAGCGGCATTCTTCGCGCCGGGCTTGCCTATACTGACCGTCGCGACAGGTACGCCCGAAGGCATCTGCACCGTGGATAAAAGCGAATCTATGCCTTTTAAGTCCTCCGTTGCCATGGGCACGCCTATCACCGGCAGGGTCGTATGGCTCGCGATAACACCTGCCAGGTGAGCCGCGCCGCCGGCGCCTGCTATTATCACCTTCAACCTCTTGGCCCGCGCGCTCCTTGCAAAACGCGCCACGTCATCGGGCGAACGGTGCGCGGAGAGTATCTTTAACTGATACGGCACGCCGCATCCGTCCAGGATCTTTGCCGTCTCGCTCATAACACCCAGGTCGGAATCGCTTCCCATTATAATAGCCACTACAGGTCGTCTTGTCATCGTTTCCTCCCCAGCGCCCGCGCGCCTATATCCCTTCTGTAATGCATCTTTTCAAAGCGTATCACCTTGACCGCGTTATAACAATTATCTGTGGCCCTCTGCATGTCGTCACCGAGCGCTGTGACATTCAAAACCCTGCCGCCGGACGTTATGAGCAGCTTATTGTCATCTGTAGCGCGCCTGCCCCGGCGTGTGCCTGCATGGAAGATGATCACGTCCCTCATCGCGGCGGCTTCTTCAAGCCCTTTTATCTCCATGCCCTTCTCGTAACCATTCGGGTACCCACCGGATGCCAGCACCACCGACACACACGGCCGGGCGTCCCAGGCAAGCGAGAAGTTCGCCAACTTTCCGTCTATCGACCTCTCCATCGCCTCTACAAGGTCTCCCTTCAGCCTGGGGAGTATCGCCTGCGTTTCGGGATCGCCGAAACGCGCGTTAAATTCCAGTACGTACGGCCCGTCTTTGGTGACCATGATCCCGGCATAGAGTACCCCTTTATAAGGAGTCCCGTCCTGCGCAAGCGTATTTATGATCGGATAAATAATGGTATCTATGATCTTCTTAAAAAGGTCGTTGGTAATGACCGGCGTCGGTGAATACGCGCCCATGCCTCCCGTATTCGGTCCCATATCGCCGTCAAATATCCTCTTATGATCCTGGCTGGAGGCAAGCGGCACGATAGTCTTGCCGTCCGACAGGACTATTATCGACGCCTCCTCACCGACAAGGCAATCTTCTATTATTACTCTTTCCCCGGAGGCGCCAAAGGCCTTTGCTACCATCATGTTTTCCAGGGCAAGCCTGACGTCTTCCTGCGTCCTGCAGATCACCACTCCTTTGCCCGCGCACAGGCCATCGGCCTTGACGACAAACGGTAATGTTTTAGTTGCAGCGTGCAGAAGAGCGTCTTCTATATTTTCAAATATCTTGAAAGCGGCCGTCGGGACGCCGGCCCTCTTCATGAGAACCTTGGCAAATATCTTACTGCCTTCTATCAATGCGCAGTTCTCGGACGGGCCGAATATCTTAAGCCCGGCCGCCTGAAAGATGTCAACGATGCCTTTTACAAGCGGCGTTTCCGGCCCTACAACAGTAAGGTCTATATTGTTGGCTTTCGCAAATTCAAGGAGAGAAGCTATGTCGTCGGCGTTTATATCCACGGTTTCGGCTATCTGTCTGATCCCGCCGTTGCCGGGCGCGCAATATATCTTCGAACATTTGGCGCTCTGCGCTATCTTCCAGCATAGCGCGTGTTCCCTTCCGCCCGAGCCTATTACCAATATTCTCATATGATCGTCACTTCCCTGTTACCTTTTACGACCCGGCCTATAACATGCGATGCGACGCCGCCCCGGCGCAATATGCCGATAGCCTTATCGGCATCGGGCTTTGCCAGCACCAGCACCATCCCGATGCCCATATTAAGCGTCCTGTAGATCTCCCTGTCGTCGACGTTACCGGCCTTCTTGATGCGCAAAAATATCTCGGGCACCCGCCATGAACCTTTATATATGTCGATGGCCATCCCCTTCGGTATTATCCTTGGGATCTTATCGTAAAAGGCGCCCCCGGTTATATTGGCGATGCCTTTTATCTTAATTTTTTCTTTAAGGTTTAAGACCGGTTTAGAATATAGGCGCGTGGGACTTAACAGTTCCCCGGAAAAGGATTTGAGCTCTTTTTCGTTGAAGACCTTCCTGATAAGCGAATAACCGTTAGAGTGGGGGCCTGTCGATTCAAGGCCCAGCACGATATCGCCGAGGCGCGTCGAACTGCCGTCTATCACGCTTTTTCTGTCTACGATCCCGACGCCGAATCCAGCCAGGTCGTATTCGCCCGAGTTATACAGTCCCGGCATCTCGGCCGTCTCGCCGCCTACGAGGGCATAGCCCGCCTCGAGGCACCCTTTCGCGATACCTTTTACGACATCTCTCAAGACCCACGATTCGATCTTGCCAGTAGAGACATAATCGAGGAAGAAGAGGCCCTCGGCGCCCGAGCAAAGTATGTCGTTTGCGCTCATCGCTACGAGGTCGATACCCACCGTGTCGTGTTTATCGGCAAGGAACGCTATCTTTAATTTAGTCCCGACGCCGTCGGTCGAGGAGACGAGTATAGGGTCCCGGAACCTTTTAAAGTCCGGGCGGAATAGCGCGCCGAAGCTCCCGACATCGCTCATTACGCCGCGGATCTTCGTCGACGCGGCAAAACGCCTGTAATCGGCCACAAGCCGATCGGCCTTGTCTATATCGACACCGGCGCTCTTATAGGTGATCTTTTTCATTCCAGTACGCGGCGCAATACTTCCTGGTACGCTTCTTCGACCCCGCCCAGGTCCCTGCGGAAACGGTCCTTGTCGAGCTTTTCGTTGGTCTCCTTATCCCACAGCCTGCAGGTATCGGGCGATATCTCGTCGGCAAGGATTATCTTGTTCTTGTTCCTGCCGAACTCGAGCTTAAAATCGACCAGTGTCAGCCCTTTTGAATTGAAGAATGCCTTGAGCGCCTCATTTACCATGAACGAATATTTTTTTATCGTGTCGAGCTCTTTATCCGTTGCTATCTTCAACGCCTTTATATGATACTCGTTTATGAGCGGGTCGTGCAGTTTGTCTTCTTTATAATGATACTCAAGCACCGCGTCCTTCAGGACGATCCCTTCTTCCAGACCCAGCAATTTCGCCATACCGCCGGCTACGATATTACGTATCGTCACTTCGACCGGGACGATCTGGACCCTCTTGACAAGCATCTCCCTGTCGTTAAGGCGTTTTACAAAATGCGTCGGGATACCTTTATCCGTAAGAAGTATGAAGAGCTTCTCCGACAATTTATTGTTTATTATCCCCTTGTTGACGATCGTGCCGCGCTTAGTCGCGTCGAATGCCGTAGCATCATCCTTGAACTCCTGTATAAGCAGGTCCGGGTCGTCGGTTTCATACAGCCTCTTTGCTTTTCCCTCGTAGATCTGTTTCAATTTTTCCATATACCTCGTCTCCTATATTCCCACGTGTCTGAATATCTTGTCCACATTCTTCATATAATACCTGATATCGAAGATTTCCCCTATCTCCTTTTCGTCCAGGACCGAACGGATACCGTCATCGGCCAATACCGCGTCTTTCAATTCTAGCCCCTCTTTTTTGGCGGTAAAGGCGCACCTTTGTATCTTATCATAGGACTCGTTCCTGGTAAGGCCCTTATCTATAAGGCGCACCAGCAGTCTGCCGGAAAATACGGCGCCTTTTGACATATCAAGATTTTCACGCATCCTCTGGTCATGAACGATCAGATGGGCAACAATATCCATGAATTTATTGAGCATGTAATCCAGCGCTATGGTCGAATCGGGCAATATCACGCGCTCTGCCGATGAATGCGATATGTCGCGCTCGTGCCACAGGACCATATTCTCCATCGCGACAATGGCATTTGCCCGGAGTATCCTGGCGAGCCCCGCTATCCGCTCACAGGTTATCGGGTTCTTCTTGTGGGGCATGGCGCTTGAGCCCTTCTGGCCTTTAGCGAAATATTCTTCGACTTCGCCTATCTCGGTGTGCTGAAGGTTCCTGAATTCGGTGGCAAATTTTTCGAGCGAAGTGCCGGTGATCGCTATGGCGGCGAGGAACTGGGCATGCCGGTCGCGCTGTAGCACCTGGTTCGAGATCTTGGAGGATTTGAGGCCAAGCTTCTTACAGGTATATGCCTCGACGAACGGATCGATATTCGCATAGGTACCCACAGCGCCCGATATCTTTCCGACGGAGACCGTCTCGCGCGCGCTCTTCAGCCGTTCGAGGTTCCGCTTCATCTCGTCATAGTATAGCGCTATCTTAAGCCCGAATGTCGTCGGCTCCGCATGGACCGAATGGGTCCTGCCGGCCATCAGCGTCCTCTTGTGGCACCTGGCTTTCCGCGCCAGGATCCGCAGTAGCTTTTGGACATCATCGATCAGGATATCACAGGCCTCGCGCATCTGGATAGACAGGGCCGTATCGAGCACATCGCTTGAGGTAAGCCCCATGTGGACGTATTTGGCGTCTTCGCCTATATTTTCGCTGATGTTCTTTATGAAGGCAATTACATCGTGGTTCGTCTCGCGCTCGATCTCGCGGATACGCTCAACGTCGAAGCGGGCTCTCTTCTGGATCTGGAAGAGCGCGCTCTTAGGGATCTTGCCGAGCCTGGTCAAGGCTTCGCACGCATATAGCTCCACATCGAGCATCTTCTTAAAGCGATTCTCGTCGCTCCAAATCGCGGACATTCTGGGAAGTGAGTATCGTTCTATCATATTGTTATTATACTATTTAGAAGGTAATATTTTATATTATATGGGCGGGTATGTCAAGGGCGGTCAGAAGTCGGGGACGGACGCCTAAGATCGGCATCCGTCCCCGAGTTTAATCTTCTTCTTATTATTATTTTGTTTTCGTCGTAGCGCTTGCCTCGTTCGAATATCCTGAATAACAGCCGTTCTTGTTGATCACGCGGACCCTGTAGTAGTATGTCGTCCCGCGACTTAGCTGAGTGTTCCTGTAATCGGTATCTTTAGGGCCTGTCTTGTGGATCTGGGCATAGGCGCCTTTAGCGCCCGTCTTTCTCTCGATAAGAAAATTCTTCGCATCGCCGGCGTTATCCTTCCAGTAGATAGCTATCACGCTCTTCGATACGGTATACGCGGTAAGCCCGGACGGCGCGGGCAATAGGGTCGTCGCGCTTGCCTCGTTCGAATACTCGGAATAGTGACCTGTCTTATTTATCGCGCGGACCCTGTAGTAGTATGTAGTACCCGTAGCGGGCGTCTTGTCTTTGTAATAAGCGTGCCTGGGGATCGTCCTGTGGATCTCTGCATACTTGCCGTTAGCGCCCGTCTTTCGTTCGACGATAAATTTTCTTTCGTCGTTAGAATTGTCGGTCCAGGAGAGGTCTATCTCGGCAGAAGACGCGACGGTCGCTGTAAGGCCGGACGGCGCGGGCAACATGGCAGTTATGCTTATTTCGTTCGAATATCTGGAATAGTAGACGTCTTTCCTGACTGCGCGAACCCTGTAATAGTACGTCGTTCCGGGGACAAGATTTTTATCATTGTAAGAAAGGTTCTTGGCTTTTATTTCATCGATCCTGGCATATTTACCGTTTAAGCCCGCCTTCCTTTCGATCTCAAAATCTGTCGTCAACGCGGAATTATTTTTCCATGACAGGTTCACTACAGTGCTTTTGACAGCCGTTACGCATAAATCCGAAGGCGCCTTGAACGGGCTGGCGACGCCGGTAGGGATCGTCCCTGCGTGCTGCGGGTCGCGGTGGAACATCGGCCACGGTTTAGGATTGGTAGAAGGCGTATCCGTATCCCAGAGATACACGTCATAATCGGGAGAAGTGGCGCTGCAATATTCAGGGTTATTATAAACCTCGCGGGAGTCATAAACGTGACTACGGGCAAGCCACAGGATCTGATTCTTCCCTCCGCCTGAAAAATCGCCTATAGCCGGACAATTCGCATACCAGGCCGAGAATCCGGCGACAGGCTTATGAAATTCCATAAGCTCATTGCCTTGCAGATCGTAGGCGTGGAAAGAATCGCCTCTCGCCATATCGATCTTACCCGAAACGACGATCTCCGATTTGCCGTCATTATTTACATCCGCCAGGACGGGCGAGGCAAATCCGCTTGTACCGCCAATGCCGTGAAGCTCGTCGTAAATCGGCCACTCCTTACTGTAGATCGTCCCATTTGAGCGGAAGACATATAAGATATCGTATATGCCGAGTTCTCCTTCAGGATTGAGGAGAGCAACCCCGCCTGCAACGATCTCAAGAGAACCGTCGCCGTCCAGGTCCCCTGCCTTAACTTGCCTAAAGCCCCAGACGGTATTGCAGTCGAACTCCCGCGGCCATCCCGCGGCTTCGGTCCCGTCCGGTTTAAGCACATGTATCGTGTTATTATTAGCGATAGTGATTATCTCCGTTATGCCGTCCTTGTCGATATCCGCGGCAATAGGAGCGGAGCTGTAGAAATCCCAGCCGGGCGAACATAGCCTTTTAGGCCAGCCATTCAGCAGATCTCCTTTACAGTCGAAGATATACAGCCGGTTGCCGGAGAGCATGGCCTGTACGATGATCTCTTTCTCGCCGTTGCCGTCTAAGTCCGCGACTGTCGGCTGGAAGAGGCAGTTATCCTCGTCATCGCGCTTTTTGGATAGATCCTCCGACCATTTTTCGCCGTCGCGGTCCACAACGTATAAACTCATCTCCGCGGTGATCACCATCTCGTTCTTACCGTCCATATCGATATCGGCCACCGCCACGCTTGGATTTAAGCCGTAACCGGAACGGTATCTGTCCGGAAATTTTTTAATTAACTTCCCCGCGGAGTCAAAAAGATGTATCTGGCCGCCGCAAGTGGCAACTATGACCTGCGCCCTGCCGGTCCCCATTACGTCGCCGACCGTAACGCCGTTCTGGCTGATATCACCGTCTGCCGCAAAAGTTTTGGGCCAACCGGGCAGAGAAGCGCCCGTATGGTCCATCACATTAACCTGTCCGTTATAGTTCAATAGTATCTCTTCGCGGCCGTCGCCGTTGATATCCGCGGAAGTGAAGATATCCACGGGCGGCATTGTCCAACTCCCGTCTGTCACAACCGGGATCTTTATGGGCCAGCCTTGATGAAGAGAAGGGTCTACCACAATCCTGAAAAGCCTGGTTATGGACACGCCCGGCGTGTGAACAAGAAGATAGATCTTGTAATACCCCATGGGTATATTTGTAATATCCCATTCCGCTATGCGGCCGTTCACAACCGGAGATTTCCCGTCATTAGGCAAAGTGACCGCCGGGTTTTCTAACTTGGTCTGTTTCCCGCTTGTGCTGTACTGGCTATTGCTATCCTCTAATCTGTATATCTCCAGAGAATAATAAGTAAAACCGCAAGGATTGATCGTCCCTTCTATCACCACGTTATTGCCGGGCCTATAGAAGCTGAATAAGACGGGGTTTTCCGGTTTTGTAATAGTAATGTGGTTGTTTTTGATCGTTACATTATTTTGGAATATCTTGCCATTACTATCTGTAGCTGTGATACGTATCCTCTTGATGCCGTCTGTTACGGTCCGGACATCCCAGTCAAAGGTTGCCGGCGTATTTACAGGACCTGCTCCCTGGGTAATATCCTTCCAGGGACCTGCATGACAAGAACCATCCCATGTCCGGGCAACATCGCAATACTCTATCTTCCAGCTTGCGACATTGTTCCCAGTAATCATAAACTTGATGGGGACGGTCTCCGCATTATCATATTGGCTCAGAGACGGTTCCAATATTACCGGCACAAGAGGTGTGCCTAGAGAAATAGCGCCATAAGCATTAACCCTTCCGTATCCGGAATAGTCATCAAAACCATTGGTTAGTATGTCATCGCTCCCCGCGCGGATAACCTGACGGACCTGTTCAGGCGTAAAATCTCTATGCATGGATTTGATGAGGGCCGCGACGCCTGAGACATGAGGGCACGCCATCGATGTACCGGCCTGGCGTAAATAGTTACCGCCTATAACGAGAGGGCCTTTTTTACCACCCAGCATATCTGGTATGGCCAGAGACGCCTTAAGAGAAAGAATGGAGCGTTCAGGATGCGCGCCCTCCTTGTCACCGCCGCCCGGCGCAGCCACATCTATCTTTGCGCCATAATTCGTAAAATACGCCTTTTCATCGTTAGAGTTAGACGCGGCAACCGTTATGACTTCCTTTATGTTGGCGGGCGAGGTATTACTGGCATCGACATCCGAGTTTTCGTTTCCCGCGGCGGCAACGACAACGCTGTTCCTGATGTTCGTCGCGTAACGAACGGCGTCCAGTATGCTCGTGTATGTATCGGGTATCCGGCCGCCCCAGCTGCAGCTTATGACATCGGCTCCGTTATCGGCGGCATATTGTATGGTCTGGGCCAGGGCATCGATAGTGCCAGATCCATAGTTGTCGAGCCCCTTTACGGCCATTATCTTCGCTTTTGGGGCAACGCCTATGATACCTATATTGTTATTTCCGACTGCGGCAATAGTGCCAGCGCAGTGAGTGCCGTGCCCAAAGTCATCCATCGGGTCAAAATTATCCGATACAAAGTTATATCCGTAGTGGCCATCCTTATCTTTCCACATATTGGCCTTAAGGTCAGGGTGGTTATAATCGACCCCCGTATCCGATACGGCAACGATGATCCCTTGCCCTTGGGTCGTATCCCATGCCTTATCGGCCTGTATCTTTACGATACCCCACAGATCTCTGAAAGACTGCTTCCATGCGCCGGACGATGCATAGTAAGGATCGTTCGGTATCATATTGACTCTTGTTATATAGTTGGGGTGGGCGTATTCGATTGCGGGGTCGGTCTTATAGATATCGGCCAGCTGTTTTGGATCAATGGATGAGTCGAACTTTAAGAGATATATCCGGTCCAGGTTGGGGGCCGTAGAACCGCTGTTTATACATTTTTCATTATAGGCCTCGAACCTTGCGACTGTTTCGGCCTGTTTCTTTATCTGGTCTTCCAGGTCCTTCTTCTCGGCCGCTAATTTTTCCTCACACTTCTTATATTCGTCGGAATTCTTGTCGAGCTGCCAGTACCATGAATTATGACCTTCGGAAAGGGTGACAAGCTCTTGTTTAAGCGTATCCAGCCTCTCTTCCGGTTCTATATACATAGGAAACGCTTTTTGGACAGAAGCTGTATTGCACCGACTGTTAAGGTTATCTATATCCGAGATACTATAACCTTCCCTCACCTTTACGATGATCTCTCCGGCCTTATATGAGGGGGCGGCGGAGGTCCCTTTGCTGGTATCCGCAGAGTCCTCGTCTGTTAACTCGGAGAAACCGCTATTGGCTGAGGTACAGGAGACCGGATATTCGATCTTTGTCTCTGTCTGGAACCTTGTAACCGGGCCGTTTGCGTTCAGGCCGGGCAGGCGCATCTTCTGGGTAAGAATGGCCTGTTTATCGCCAGCCTTTTTAAGCTTATCGTAAGATCGGCCCACCGTTTCGCCGGATGAAAAACTGACGAGATAAATATTCGACAACGCAAAAGAGAGACATAGGCACGTAATAAAATAGAGCGTCCTTTTCAATAAGTGTTTTGTTTTCATACGTGCCTCCCTATTATTATTTAGCCTTCGTCGTAGCGCTTGCCTCGTTCGAATATCCGGAATAATAGCCTTTCTTATTGATCACGCGGACCCTGTAATAGTATGTCGTTCCGCGGACAAGCTGATTATTCTTGTAATCGGTATCTTTAGGGCCTGTCTTTGCGATCTGGGCATAGGTGCCTTTAGCGCCCGTCTTTCTTTCTATAAGGAAGTTTTTCGCATCACCTGCATTATCCTTCCAGTATAGATTTATCGAGCTTTTAGATACGGTAGTCGCGGTAAGCCCGGACGGCGCGGGCAGCAGAGTCGTCGCGTTTGCCTCGTTCGAATACTCGGAATAGACGCCCTTCTTATTTATCGCGCGGACCCTGTAATAGTATGTCTTGCCCAGGACAACCGTCTTGTCTGAGTAAGACGTCTTGTTGGCTGCAGACCTGTGGATCTCGGCATACGCGCCGTTGGCGTCTGTCTTCCTCTCGATGCAGAACTTCTTCTCATCGATGGAGTTGTCCGTCCAGGAGAGATTTATCTGCGTCGATGATACGGCGGTCGCGGCAAGTACCGAAGGTCCGGGTAAGAGGGGCGTCGCGAGCGCTTCGTTCGAATATTTCGACCGGTAAACGTCCTTCCTGACTGCACGGACCCTGTAATAATACTTCGCTCCCGACACGGCTTTCTTATCCTTGTAAGTGGTATTTTTAACCTTTACCTCGTCGATCAGGGCATATGTACCGCCTTCCGCTTTCCTCTCTATCTCGAAGTCCGTAGTCAACGGGGAATTATTGGTCCACGCCAACGTCACCATAGTGCTCGTGTTGGCCACTATACGCAGGTCCGAAGGGGCCTTGAACGGGCTGACAACAGAGGTAGGAGTGACTCCCGTATGCTGGGGGTCGCGGTGGAACATCGACCACGGCTTAGAGCTTGTCGAGGACGCGTCGGTATCCCACAGGTACATGCTGTAATAAGCCGCGTCGTGGAATCTATTCTCGTCCCAATCAAAGATGTAGCCATGGTTCAGCCACAGTATCTGGTTTTTGCCGTTGCCCACAATGTCGCCCACAGCCGGACAATTGGCGGGCCATGGCGTTATCCCGGAGATGGGTTTATGGAAGTCTGCAAGCTCGCACCCGGTAAGATCGTAGACATGGAAGGAATCCCCTCTCAACGGATCGATCGCGCCGGTAACGATAATTTCCGAAAGGCCGTCGTTATTTACATCCGCCAGTATAGGCGATCTGAATCCCCAGCTTTCGCCTACACCGCTGAGAGTGTCGTAGATCGGCCACTTATTGCTGTAGATCTTTCCGTTTGGCCGGAAGATGTATAGCATATCGTGTATGCCATACTCATCCTTGTCATTGAACAGCGTGACCCCTCCCAGAACGATCTCAAGGGTGCCATCGTTGTCCAGGTCCCCTACGGTGATCTGGCCGAACATCCAGACAGTATAGATATCGAATTTCAACGGCCATCCCGGCAGATAGCTGCCGTCCGGTTTAAAAACATGGACGTCATTGTCGGTTGAGGTTGTAAGTATCTCCAGTATGCCGTCTTTGTCGACATCTGCGGCAATAGGAGCGGAGGGTAAGGCTTCACAGTACCACTTGCGCGCGCATAGTGTCTTCGGCCAGCCTTTCAGTATGTTCCCCTTGCAGTCGAGGACATACAACTGGTTGCCGTAGAACATGGTCTGGACGATGATCTCTTTTTCCCCGTCACCGTCCAGGTCCGCGACTGTCGGCTGGAAGAGACAGTTCTCCCCGGGCTCGCGTTTTGTGAAGAGTTCCTTAGACCATTTTTCGCCGTCGCGGTTGACGACGTATATAGTCATATCCGCGGTGATCACCATTTCGTTCTTCCCGTCCATATCGATATCGGCTACCGCCACATTGGGATTCACGCCATAGCTGGAACGGTATCTGTCCGGCAGTTTTTTAACGAGGTTTCCCACGCTGTCGAAAATGTGTATCTCGCCGGCGCAAGTGGCGACTATGATCTGGGGCGAACCTGTTCCCATAACGTCGCCCAC
>JAQURV010000011.1 GCA_029004355.1 Candidatus Omnitrophota bacterium | reverse complement strand
CCCAGGCCAGACTACCCCGCCTTCTGTCTTGCTCAGGGCGGGGCCCCGCCCCCAGTTTCACTCCGGGCGGGGGACGATGGGGACGATGTTATTTTTTCCGTTTTATCGATTTCTTTTTCGGTTCTTGCTTTACAACTTTCTTGGTTTCCGCCTTAGCGGTCTTCTTCTCTTCGGGTTTTGTCTCTTTTTTGACTTCTTCTTTCGGCGCGCTGACCGGCCCCTCTTTAACGGGCCCTGCCGCCGGGATCTCCACCCTTTCTGCTTCATCCTCGGGGACTATCTTTGCCACAGACGACAACTTGTCGCCGGAGTCCAGCCTCATCAGCCTAACGCCCTGCGTAGAGCGGCCGGTGGAGCGTATATCCTTTATCGGGCAGCGGACGACCATCCCTTTCTCGGTCATCAGCATAACCTCATCTTTGTCGGAGACCGTCTTTAACCCTACGGCTTCGCCGTTCTTGCCGGTGACTTTGATATTTATAATACCTTTGCCGCCGCGCGATTGCAACCGATATTCTTTGAAGGAAGTCCTCTTGCCGAAACCCTGCCCCGTCACGGTCAGCACCGTCTGGTCGGGCCTTACAACGTCCATCGCGATACACTCGTCTTTCTTGCCGAGATTTATGCCCCGGACGCCTTTCGCAGCCCTGCCCATATCGCGCACCTGGACCTCTTTGAACCGGATGGCCTTGCCCTCCTTCGTCGCGAGCAGTATCTCATCGTCGCCCGCCGTCTTTTTCACGGATATCAAAGCGTCGTCTTTCTCAAGGCCTATCCCGATTATCCCTCCCTTCCGGGGATTCGAATAAGCAGTGAGCGCGGTCTTCTTTATAAGGCCGTTCTTCGTGGCCATTATGAGGAAATCGCCCTCTTTAAATTCTCTCACCGGCACAAAGGCGCTTATCTTCTCGCCCGTCCCGAGAGAAAGGAGATTTATTATCGCCTTGCCTTTTGACAGCCTCCCCGCCTCGGGGATCTCGTGAACTTTCAGCCAATGGAGCGTGCCTTTGTCCGTAAAGAAGAGGATGTGATCGTGCGTCGAGGCGATGAAGAGATGCTCGACAAAATCCTCTTCCTTCATCTCCGCGCCGGCTACGCCTTTGCCGCCGCGGCGCTGTTTCCTGTAGCTGGAGACCGGGAGCCGTTTTATATAGCCGGTATGGCTTATCGTTATGACGACATCCTCTTCGGCGATCAGGTCCTCTATGTCGAGCTCTTCGGCCTCGGGCGCGACCTCTGTGCGCCGTTCATCGCCGAACTTTTCGGCAAGCTCTTTCATCTCGTCTTTTATTATCTCGAGCACCTTTCTTTCGCTGGCCAGTATCGATTTCAGGAATTCTATCTTCTTTATGAGTTCGAGGTACTCTTTTTCTATCTTGTCGCGCTCCAGGCCCGTCAGGCGCTGCAGCTGCATCTCGAGGATCGCGGTAGCCTGTTTCTCCGAGAGTTCGAACTTTCTCATAAGCTCTGCCTTGGCCGCCTGCGGATCTTTCGATTCTTTTATTACTTTTATTATCCTGTCGAGATTTTTGAGCGCTATCTTCAAGCCTTCTAATATATGCGCCCTGTCCTGGGCTTTTTCGAGGTCAAATCGCGTCCTTCTTACGACAACGACCTTGCGGTGTTTGATAAATTCGTCTAGCATCTCTTTTAAGTTAAGGACTTTGGGCCTGCCCTCAACCAGGGCCAGCATGATAACTCCGAAGGTTTCCTGCATCTGCGTATGCTTGTAGAGCTGGTTCAAGATAACGTGCGCGTTGATACCGCGCTTCAACTCTATGACGATGCGCATCCCGTCCTTATCGGATTCGTCCCTCAGATCGCTGATGCCTTCCAGCTTCTTTTCCTGCACCAGGTTCGCGATCGACTCTATGAGGTTGGCCTTATTCACCATGTACGGTATCTCTTTGATGAGGATCGCTTCTTTACCGTTCTTCTGTTCCTCGATAAACGCCTTCGCCTGTATCTTGAGCCGCCCGCGCCCGGTCGTGTAGGCGCTCTTGATGCCTTCGTAGCCGCGTATTATGCCGCCTGTCGGGAAGTCCGGGCCTTTCACCTTCTTCAGAAGGTCTTTTGGTTCACAGTCCGGATTGTCTATTACGTACATGACCGCGTCCGTGATCTCTTTAAGATTGTGGGGCGGGATGTTCGTCGCCATACCTACCGCGATACCGCTCGAACCGTTCACAAGAAGGTTCGGCAGGCACGCCGGCAGCACCGTAGGTTCCTTGAGCGACCCGTCGAAGTTTGGCATGAAGTCGACGGTGTTCTTGTCGATATCGAGAAGCATCCAATCCGTTATGTGCTCAAGCCGGGCTTCGGTGTACCTCATGGCCGCGGGTGAGTCGCCATCGATCGAGCCGAAGTTCCCCTGGCCGTCGATGAGCGGATACCGCAAAGAGAAATCCTGGGCCATCCTGACGAGCGTATCGTAAACCGCGGCGTCGCCGTGCGGATGAAATTTTCCGAGGACCTCTCCGGTTATTCTAGCGCACTTCTTGTATGGCTTATTATGCTCTAGCGAAAGCTCCTTCATGGCATATAGGATCCTCCGGTGGGCGGGTTTCAGCCCGTCCCGGACGTCGGGCAGGGCCCGGCCTACAATTACGCTCATCGCGTAATTGATATAGGAATCCTTCATCTCTTCTTCTATGTATACCGGTATTATCTTTTCGTTACGTGTGTACATTTTGTCTCCTGGAATTTTTGATAAAAATTTCATCCCGAGAACGCGACAAACAGGAGCGTTCGAGGGATCTAAATATCCAACACCTTGACCTCGTGGGCATGTTTCTCTATAAATTCTCTGCGCGGCTCGACCGCTTCACCCATAAGGACGGTAAACATCGCGTCCGCTTCGACGGCATCTTCAAGGGTGACCCTAAGCATAGTCCTCTTCTCGGGATCCATCGTCGTGTCCCAAAGCTGGTGGGGGTTCATCTCTCCCAGACCTTTGTAACGCTGGATACTCATCCCTTCTTTGCCTACATCCATAACGAATTTCAATATCTCTTTTAAGGAATAGAAGTTTTCGGTCCCTTTTTCCGATTTAACCGTATATTTCGGTTTTTGCGTCTCTTTCTTTGGGCAGTCTTTAACCTGAACCTCGGATGACGTGTTATAGTCTTCGACGTCCACCCCAAGCTTCTCCACCCGCTCTATTATCTTTTCGATCTCTCTTGCCTCATAAAACTCTATATAGTTCAAGGTGCGGCTCTTATCCGGCAATACCTCGGCGCCCTTATCGTCTTTCGACTTTTTCGCGGTTTTTTCATCCGTCTTTACATACTCCGCGAGCTCATCGTCATTATATAGAAAATGGGTTTCATACTCCACTTTTAGCATATAAAGCGGTAGTTTTTTGGTCTTCTTCTGTCTAAAACTGATGTATTTTGCAAAACTTACTCCACGCCGCTCAACGGCCCCTGCTAAAGATTCCAACTCAACAAGGACGTCAAGGATCGCCTTAAGCTGTTTGTCGGTAAACTGATGCTTGTCTTTCATCCTAACGAGCGTCATCCCTTCGGAACCCAGCTCAAGAAGAAGGCCGTTAAAGTTATCCTCTGTCTGTATATATTCCTCTCTCTTGCCCCGCTTGATCTTAAATAACGGAGGCTGCGCGATATAGACGTGTTCTTTTTCTATCAATGCCGACATCTGCCGGTACAGGAACGTCAGGAGAAGCGTTCTTATATGAGATCCGTCAACATCGGCATCGCACATCAGGATGATCTTATTGTAGCGGAGTTTTGTAGTGTCGAACTCTTCGCCGATGCCCGTTCCTATGGCCGTGATAATGGTCCGTATCTCTTCGTTCGAGAGCGCTTTGTCAAGCCGCGCCTTTTCGACATTCAGGATCTTCCCTTTCAGCGGCAGTATGGCCTGAAATCGCCTGTCACGCCCCTGCTTCGCGGACCCGCCGGCTGAATCACCTTCTACAAGATAGAGCTCGCAAAGACTCGGGTCCGACTCCTGGCAATCCGCGAGCTTCCCGGGGAGCGACGCGCCTTCGAGAGCTCCTTTTCTGCGGGTGAGCTCACGCGCTTTTCTTGCCGCTTCGCGCGCGCGGGTGGCGAGGATGGCTTTTTCTATTATCTTATTCGCTACAGGCGGGTTCTCTTCGAGAAAACCGCCCAGCGCCTCGTTCACTATCGACTCGACGATGCCCTCGACTTCCGAATTGCCAAGCTTCGTCTTGGTCTGGCCCTCATACTGCGGATTCGGGACCTTGACGCTTATGACGGCCGTAAGCCCTTCCCTTACATCATCGCCGGATATCGAGGCCTCCGAATCTTTGAGCATATTCTTGGATTTACAATACTGGTTGATCGTCCTCGTAAGGGCCGACTTGAAGCCGGTCAGGTGCGTCCCGCCTTCGATCGTATTTATATTATTCGCGAAAGTGAATATGCTCTCGGCATAGCCGTCGTTATACTGCATCGCCACTTCGGCTACGATCTTATCTTTTTCTTTGGAAAAGTAGATAACTTTTTTGTGGAGGACGTTCTTGTTCTTATTTAGGAATTCTACGAAAGACATTATGCCGCCGGAAAATTTAAATTCGACCTCTTTGTCTTTTGCTCTTTCGTCCTTCAGCGTTATCCGTATGTCTTTATTCAAAAATGCGAGTTCCCTTAGGCGGTTTGCGAGGGTGTCGAAGCTGTAGACCACCTTACCCTTCCCGAATATCTCTTCATCCGCCTTGAACGTCACGCGCGTGCCGGTCTTCTTGGCCGCGCCTATAGTTTTAAGCTTCGACGCCGTCCGGCCTTTTTCATATTCCTGGTGATAGACCTTCCCGTCGCGTTTTACCTCGACCTCGAGCCATTCCGAAAGCGCGTTGACGACGCTCACGCCTACGCCGTGCAAACCTCCGGCTACCTTATAGACCCTATGGTCAAATTTCCCGCCGGCATGCAGTTTGGTCAAGACTACCTCGACTGCCGGCTTGCCTTCGGTCTTGTGGATATCGACGGGGATACCCCGGCCGTCGTCGATAACGGATACGGAGTTGTCGCCATGGATTATGATATCGATGTTCGACGCGTAGCCGGCCATGCACTCGTCTATGGAATTATCCACCACCTCATAGACAAGGTGGTGCAGGCCCCGCTGTGTCGTATCGCCGATATACATGGCGGGCCTTTTCCGGACAGCATCGACGCCCTCCAGGACCGTGATCGTCGTAGCGTCGTACTTCTTGACCGCGTCGGCTTTTTCTTTATCCCTTAACTCTTTTCCTTTTTCAAGGTCTTCTTTTTTTGCCATTTCTACCTTATCTCTCCTATCCTGAGCCTAAGCCCTTTTATTTTCTTGCCGCCCAACCCGGCCTCGAGCTTCTTTACCAGCTCCGCCTTCTTGATGGCCAGTTCGTACAGCCACCCGGAATCGTCCACATTGACCGTTAAGACGGACCTTCTTATTGAAACCGGTTTTGTGTGGGTCGCCGCCTTTTCCCCCGCGGCTTCTTTCCAGGCCTTTAATATATCTTCTTCGCTTACCCTCTTTTTGCTTTTTAGGTTTTTTATTACGTCTTTTAGTATCTTTTCTATCAACCCGTCCCGGGGCTTTTCTTTTTTTGCGGCCATGGCCGTTTAGACGATCTGCATAGGCAGCACTACATATATATACTCGGTGCCGATCCTTACCACCCCCGGCTTCTCGGGATCCGTTACCTCAAACGCTATCTTTTCCTCGTCTATGTTCTTCAGCAGGTCTACAAGGTAGTCCGGATTAAACCCTAAAGATATCTCTTTCCCTTTATACTCGGCGTCTACCTCCACCCTAGCCTCTCCGAGATATGGCGTACTTTTTGATATCACTATCTTGTCTTTGGCGAGGTCGAGTTTTATCGCCGCGGAATCCTGGTTTGTAAATAGGGCCGCCCTTTTTACGGCGGATAAGAAACCCTCTTTTGGGGTTATGAGCTTATCTTTCGTTTCTTTCGGTATAACCTGTTCATAGTTGGGGAACTCTCCCTCCACAAGCCGGGAGATGATCCGGATCTTTCCCATGTCGAAAAATATCTGGTTGTCGTTCAGAAATATTTTCACGTCTCCCTCATCACCAAGTGATTTATCGAGCTCGTTGACCGCTTTTGTTGGTATTATAAACTTGCGTTCGAGTGTTTTTGGAAGCTGCATCTTCTCCTCGATCATAGCGAGCCGCCTTCCGTCGGTGGCAACGAGCCTTATGTGTGTGGGTTTTATGACGAACAGGACGCCGTTCAAGACATACCTTGATTCGTCGTGGCTTATCGCGAATCCTGTCAGGCGTAGCATTGTTTTTAGTTTCTTTTGCGGTAGCGTAAGAAAATCTTTGTCTTTAAACTCCGGTAGTTGCGGGAATTCTTCTTTTGGCAGTCCCATTATTTTAAAGGTACTCTTCCCGCACTCTATATTCACAAGGTTGTTCTTTTTTACCGAGATGGAGATAGGTTCGTTTTCCGGAAGTTCTTTTATTATGTCTGAGAATTTTTTCGCGGGGACGGTTATCGCTCCGGTCACCTGTGGTTTAATATCTATTTTTGATGTTATTCCGATATCTAGATCCGTTGTGGTAAGTATCAGGTTGTTTTCGGTAGCTTCTATAAGGATGTTTGATAGTATGGGCAGGGTTGATTTTGTATTGATGGCCGATTGAACTCCCTGTATACCTTTTAACAATACCTCTTTTGTCGTGTTAAATTTCATTCCCAACTACTCCCTTCTATCTTTTTATTAAAAAACAGTAAAAGTATTAGTAGAACCTGTTGATAAGTTGGTAACAACCCAACCCGCTTCAAAACAAACGGTTATATAAATTAAAGATCGCCCAAAACCCCCAAAACTTATCAACACGCCCAACAACATATACCCAACAAAACTAACCCTTAATACCCTGGATCAGTTTATCAACCATATTTTTAAAACCAGGCTTACCCTTCAGGTCATTTTCGATCTTTTCACAAGCATGGATGACGGTCGTATGGTCCCTGCCGCCAAACTGATCCCCTATTTCAGGAAGAGAAAAGTCGGTCAACTGCCTGGCCAGATACATCGCGACCTGCCGCGGGTAAGCGATCGCCTTACTTCTCTTCTTGGCGCGCATATCCGAAAGCTTTATATCGAAATACTCGCTTACTTTTTTCTGGATGAGATCTATAGTTATCTTCTTCTCACCCTCTATTATCATATCTTTCAAAACCTCTTTCGCCAGGGCCACGGAAACCTCCCCACCGATCAGCTTTGCGTAGGCCACAACCCGTATAAGGGCGCCCTCCAATTCCCGTATATTCGTCTTTACCACTTCCGCCAAAAAGAAGAAGATGTCGTCGGGCAACGCGATCGTCTCTTTCTCCGACTTCTTCCTTAATATCGCTATACGCGTTTCAAAGTCCGGCGGCTGGATATCCGTAACGAGGCCCCACTCGAACCTCGAGACGAGCCTCTCCTCCAGGGACTGTATCTCCTTCGGAGGCCGGTCGCTCGTCACGACTATCTGTTTGTGAGCGTCGTAAAGGGCGTTGAATGTATGGAAAAACTCTTCCTGCGTCGACTCTTTACCCGCTATAAATTGTATGTCGTCGATCAGAAGGATGTCAACGCCGCGGTATTTTTCCCGGAACTTTTGCGTGGAACGGTTCTGGATCGCGCCTATCAGCTGGTTTGTAAATTCTTCGCTCGAGATGTACAGGACCTTGGCCTTCGGCGACCTGTGCAGAGCGCTCTGCCCGATGGCATGCATGAGATGGGTCTTGCCCAGCCCCACACCGCCGTAAATAAAGAGCGGGTTATATGCCTTTGCCGGCGATTCGGAGACGGCCATAGAAGCCGCATGCGCGAACCGGTTGCTCGAACCTATCACAAAACTGTCAAAAGTATATTTTGGGCTTAAGCCGATCTCTTTGGCCGCGTCAGGACCCTGGCGCGCGAACGGCCAGAACGGTTTTGCCTCTTTTTTCTGCTCGGCCGGCTTTAATTTTTTCGGCGCGTCTTCGTCGGGATCTTCGCTCAGGACAAAATCCACCCTCAACTCTTTGCCCGTAGCTTTTTGAAGGCTCATCTTCACTAGCGGCATGTAACGATCAAGCAGCCAGCCCTGGAAAAACTTATTGGGAACCTCCAGCACGATGGTCTCGCCGGAAAGAGAGATAAATTTTATAGGGCCAAACCATATATTATAGGTCTGGTCGTTTGCAAGGTCCCGTCGTATTATATCCTGCGTACGCGACCAGACAGAAGCGCTCTCCGTTACCATTATTACGCCTTTCAAAAGTTATTCTGCTTCGCCGCTCGGCGATCTAACCCCGGTGCGGCTTCGCAGGAATTACTCCTACGAAGCTCTATCTCAATTTAAGCGCTGAAGAGCGAAGTAGAGTTATCCACATCCCCGGCAAGCACAGTCTCAACACAAAACCAAAGGTTATTCACAACTTGTGCACAAGCACTTAACGCCGGGAAAAACCGGGGATCGTCCTTAAAGACAAAAGATGTCAGCCAATGGGAGACTATTATAGTGAATGAGAAAAGTTTTTGCAACACAAAAATGCGCTAGAATTTAATTTTTAGATTGACTCGAAGAGCTTTTGTGATATAATTACGCTACCATTCATCTGAAAGGGGAAAAACATGAAGTATCATTTAAAGTGCAAGTCGAACCTGAAACGCAAACGAAAACACGGCTTCAGGAAACGAATGAAAGACCGCTGGGGCAGAGAAGTATTGAGAAGAAGGAGACAGAAGGGCCGCCATAAGCTCACAGTATGATCCCGAATTTTTATTGCTTAAAAATTCCGGATAAGCTTTCCGACGGGAAATCCCAAAATTTCACAGAGGAGATTTTGGGATGATCTCCGACGAGAGTTTCCCAAAAAGAGAGCATCTTCTAAAATCAAAAGAATTCAGCAGGGTATATAAAAAAGGCTTTTCAGCAAGAGCGCTCGGTGTTATCTTATACTGCCTGGCGAACGGTCTTGAACATAACCGTCTCGGGTTTTCCATAGGGTCCGGCAATATCAAACGCGCCACTTCCCGCAACCGGATGAGGAGGCTTTTCCGGGAAGTATATAGAAAAAATAAGGATAGTCTCAAAAAAGGATCCGACATAGTACTCGTCATAAAGAAAGACATGTGCCGGGACCTGACATACGATTCTGCAAAAGCTACTTTTCTGAAGCTCGCCAAAGACGTAAGGCTAACGGTATGAAAAGCATAATCATCGCCCTGTTAAAATTTTATCATAACTGCTTGTCGCCGTATAGGTTACAATGTTGCAGATTCTACCCGTCCTGCTCTCAGTACACTATAGAGGCGGTCGAAAAACACGGGGTTTTGAAAGGGATACTGAAAGGGACAAAGCGGATCCTCCGTTGCCACCCTTTCTCAAAAGGCGGGTATGACCCGGTAATATAGCGCCGGGTACCGCACGTAAAGGAAACAGATGGAAAAAAGATTGATCATTGCAATAGCATTATCTATCCTGTTGATCTTATCATTCCAGTATTTCGTAGCCAAACCGGTCCCTCCCACAGGAGCTCCCATCTCCCAAGAGGCCGTCCTTCAAAAAGAAGTCGCTGTTGTGCCGGTCGCCGAGCCCGAAAGCCTGCCGGAAGAAAAAGAGCTCGAAGCCATAACCGGTAAATACGTGCTGACTTTCAGTAATATCGGTGGGGCCATAAAATCCGCAAAGCTCAAAGATTATAAGGCGCTAAACTCTAAAGAGTTACTCGAGCTTGTCCAGGTAAACCATCCAAAAGATTATCTATGTAATATGGCCGATATACTTAGCGGGCAAAATTTCAACCTCGTAGACTATACGGCTAAAAGCGATGGATTATCGATAACATATGCGCTGACGACCAAAGATTATGAAATAAAGAAGAAATATACTTTACGTAACTCTAGCTATGGTATAGACTTAGACATATCTATAAAGAACCTGTCGAACGCCCCTAAAAATATCGCTTATAGCATAGTAGGCGGCGCAGGCCTTAGTGAAAAAAACGCGCAAGACAAAAGACTGATAGAAGCACGGTTGAAGATAGAAGGAAAGATCGCCCATTTTAAGCGGCCGAAGGCTGGCGAGAGCACAATTAATCCCGGCATGGTTGGGTGGGAAGCGCTTAAGAACAAATATTTTTGCCTGATACTCAAACCATTTGCCCAGACACAAGGAGGATTCTATCACGAGGATCCCGAAAACAACATCGTTGTGGGCGTTAACTCTGAAAAGGCACTTGTTCAGCCCGGAGCTTCTATCGATCATAAGTATAGCCTGTACATCGGCCCAAGCAACATCCCCGACCTGAAAGAGTTTGGTTACAACGCCGAAGAAGCCGTTGATTATGGCATATTTGGGGGCATAAGCAAAGCCCTCATCGCTGTCCTCAGATTGTGCTACAAAGCCGTCCGCAATTGGGGCGTAGCCATTATTATTCTGGCCATATTTTTAAACGTAATCCTCTTCCCTCTCACGGTCAAGAGTTTCAAATCGATGCAGAAGATGCAGGAGCTTCATCCGCAGATGGAGAAACTTAAAGTCCAGCTCAAAGATAATCCGCAAAAACTGAATAAAGAAATAATGGAGCTTTATAAAAAGTACAACATAAATCCATTCAGCGGGTGCCTGCCCATACTGTTACAGATGCCGATCTTTATAGCACTGTATCAAGCTTTAATGAAATCGATAGAGCTAAGAGGAGCGAGTTTTTTATGGATCCGCGACCTTTCGTCTCCGGAGGCGATCCCGCTGCCAATATCTTTTCCGATCATCGGCGATTCGATAAATATTCTTCCCCTCATTATGGTAGCTGCCATGGTCATCCAACAAAAGATATCGACGGCATCGGGCGGATCGGCCGTTACCGAAGAGCAAAAGCAGCAGCAGAAAATAATGCTTATAGTCATGCCGATAATGTTCGGATTTATATTTTACAATATGCCATCAGGACTCGTCTTATACTGGGTGGTGAATACGGTCCTGACCATAGTTGAACAGGCGGCAATATTACGTAAAGAGTAGTGGGCTTGACAATTGCGTAAAGATAGGGTATATTTTAAGCAAAATGTTCCAGTGAGAACATTTTCCACGTGGAACTTATAATATAAATGGCAAAAATAATCGCGATCTGCAATCAAAAAGGCGGAGTCGGTAAGACTACAACTGCTATTAACCTCTCTGTCTATCTTGCCCTATCTGGTAAACGAGCCCTTTTAATCGATGCTGACCCACAAGGCAATGCCACTAGCGGCCTGGGCATTAATAAGCACAACATCAAGACCAGCGTATACGATATCCTTATAGATGAGGTCGACCCACGGCCGATAATCATTAAAACCGACATAAACGGTCTTTCTCTTCTCCCGTCGACGATTGCCCTTACCGGCGCAGAAGTCGAGCTTGTAGGTATCATGGGACGCGAATACAGGCTAAAAAAAGCGCTCTCCCCCATCTCTAGCGAATACGATTTTATAATTATCGACTGCCCCCCATCTTTAGGATTGCTGACCGTAAATGCTTTAGCGGCTGCCGAGTCCGTCCTTATCCCTATTCAATGCGAGTATTATGCTTTGGAGGGCCTGAGCCAGCTAGTCAATACAGTCAATCTTGTAAGAGAGAACCTAAATTCCAATCTCGCTGTCGAAGGCGTTCTCCTAACGATGGCAGACTTTAGGACAAATCTCACAAATGAAGTTATTAAAGAAGTCCGCAATTTTTTCAAAGACAAGGTATATGCTACGGTTATTCCAAGAAATATAAGGCTTACAGAAGCGCCAGGCTTTGGTAAGCCAATAGCTCTTTACGACAAAAACTCAATAGGCGCTCAAAGATATTATGAGTTTATGAATGAATTGTTAGGATTAAAGAAAGAAGCCGCGCAGGAAATAACCGATACACTCACTCCCGAGGCTGTTGAGTTAGGCGAAGAAAATCCCTCGTTACAAGGGTAAGATAGTTGCTCCTCGGGATGATTTGTCTAAGGTGAGATAGAAACAAATCAAAGGAGAGATTAAGTGATGGAAAAGAAAGCACTCGGCAAAGGGCTTAGCGCGTTGATCCCAGCAAGAGAAGGCGCGCAGGAGAATGGAGAGGCAGTTTTGCAAATACCGATCGCGAAAATTAAGACAAACAAATATCAGCCCAGACTCGATTTCAATAAAGAAAAATTAGATGAGCTTATCAACTCCATTAAAGAGAAGGGCGTTATCCAACCGGTCCTTGTAAGGAAAAGCGCTGATGGATATGAACTTATAGCGGGGGAACGGAGATTGCGCGCTGTGACCACATTGGGTCTGGACGCGATCCCGGCCATAGTGAAAGACGTCGCGGATATAGATATGTTTGAATTGTCATTGATCGAAAACATACAACGCGAAGAACTGAATCCTATCGAAGAGGCGGTCGCTTTTCAAAAACTCATCACCGACTTTAGCTTTACCCAGGACAAGATCGCGACGACCCTCGGCAAGGATCGCTCGACCATAGCCAACACGATACGGCTTTTGGGCCTTCCGAAGAAGATACAGGAGTATATCTCTAAAAATTCTATTACGGCAGGGCACGCCAAGGCGATACTTTCTCTCCCGACGGAAGCGGCAAGGCTGAGGCTCGCCGATATCGTAATAAAAAGAGGGCTCTCTGTGAGAGAAACCGAAAGGGCGGTGGCTAAAAGGGAACTGAAGACCACGGATCCGGTGGTCAGGAAAGACCAGAATATCGTGGATATAGAAAACGGGCTCCAGCAGCTATTCGGTACACGCGTCAGGATATTCCACGGTGACAAAAAGGGCCGCATACAGATCGAATACTATTCCGATGAAGACTTAAACCGCATCCTTGACATCTTTTCGGCTAAATCTCAAACATAGACCACGCCAACTTAATCTTCTTGACGAAATAATGTTTAATCAATACAATATAGTCTCCTAAATATAAAGGTGGGGGGTATGATACAACAGACATTGGTCCTTATAAAGCCGGATGGATTGAAAAAATCTCTTACCGGCAACATCTTAACACGTCTTTCGGAAACTAAACTGGATATAGTAGCCGCCAGGATCGTCCAGGTTTCCCGAAAGCTTGCCGAGGAACACTACATCGCGCTCAAAGACAAGCCGTTCTTCGAAGATCTCATAAAATATATAATGGGCGAGTACCACAAGAAGAAGGTCATGGCGCTTGTTTACTGGGGTGACGACGCCATAGAGAAGGTGCGCAAGATCTGCGGGGCAACAAACCCTGAGGAGGCCGACTCGATCTCGATACGAGGGGCCTACGGCAGGATAACGACAAAGGGCGTTTACGAGAACGCTATACATGCCTCGGCAAATATGGCAGACGCGGAACGGGAGATAAAGCTCTGGTTCGGTCCGGACGAGATCATTGAAGACATATACCCTACAAAGACCGTTAAGACAGCCTGTGAAAAGAGGGTGTGGGAGAAGGGGGCTTAAGTTGGTACGATCGATGACAGGTTTTGGTAAAGGTGAAGCGCGTTTTAAGTCGGGTAAAGTTACCGTCGAGATCAAGACGGTGAACCATAAATTTTTCGACGCAACGCTTAAGTTACCTAACGGCATAACGGCGTTTGAGGACAAGATAAAAGAGATACTTCAAAAGAGGGTGAAGAGGGGGAAGGTCAACCTGAACCTTTCGTATGACGGCGTCTTGTTGAAGGCGGAGAGGATGTCGATAGACAGAAAGTCCGCCAGGAATTATTATCATGAGCTTGAAGGGTTAA
The DNA here is from genome assembly GCA_029004355.1 of Candidatus Omnitrophota bacterium. Classification (GTDB taxonomy): domain Bacteria; phylum Omnitrophota; class Gorgyraeia; order 2-01-FULL-45-10; family 2-01-FULL-45-10; genus FEN-1322. The sequence goes on along the minus strand of JAQURV010000011.1, from coordinate 10,427 downwards.
AAAGATATCTTGGCCTGAAGGAAGATATCAATATAAAAGACGTTATAACGCTGCCCGGCGTACTGAATTTCGCCTCCCTCGAGGCGGGCCTTGCAGTTTTCTGGCCCAAAATAAAAACGGCCCTTGACATGGCCATAGGTAAACTCATCTCTGACAGGGAAAAAGAAGGCAAGGCGCTTTCTAAGGATCTGGCCTCGAGAGCCGGCAAGATAGCGGCAATGCTCAGGGTTATAAAATCGCGCACGCATCTCAACGTAGAAGAGTACAGGAGAAAGTTCACCGACAGGGTGAAGGACCTGACGGGCGGACGCGATATCGATATGGGCAGGCTAGAAATGGAGGTGGCGATATTCGCGAAAAATAGCGATATCTCCGAAGAGATAACAAGGCTTGAGAACCACCTTTCCAATTTCAACAAGACCATATCCGCCGGAGGCGAAGTGGGCAAAAAAATAGACTTTATAGCCCAGGAACTCCACCGAGAGATAAATACCATAGGTTCGAAGGCGAGCGATTTTAAGATATCGAAGAACGTGATAGAGATAAAAGGTGAGATAGAAAAGATACGCGAACAGGCTAAAAACCTAGAATGAGAGCAAAACCTCGCAAAAGCCCGACTTTTCACTTAGAGAGGTTCCGCAAAGCGAAATTGTTCGTCATCTCTGCCCCGTCCGGATCCGGCAAGACCACCTTATGCAACAAACTCCTGAAAGACGATTTGGCCCTTGCCCGCTCTGTCTCTATGACCACGAGACCGCCGCGCCCGGGCGAGAAGGACGGAACGGATTATCATTTCGTATCCGAAAAATATTTCAAAGATACGATAAAGAAGAACGGTTTTTTAGAGTACGAAGAGAATTTTGGTTATCTCTACGGGACGCCCAAGGCCTTTATTGAGAAGAGCCTCGGGAAGGGCCGGGATGTCCTTTTAAGCATAGACGTAAAAGGCGCCATGAAAGTGAGGGGGGAATACCCGGACGAGAGCGTCTTCATATTCATAATACCGCCCTCCGTAAAGACGCTGAAGAAGCGGTTGCAATCCAGAAGGTCGGAGGACGGGGAAGCGATCTCGACCAGGTTGAAGCTGGCAAAAAAAGAGATGGCGTATAAGAAACGTTACGATTACACGGTAATAAATGACCGGCTCGGCGCCGCTTATAAGAAGCTGAAGGCCATAATAGTCTCGGAGTTAAACTTAAGGAGAGAACGAAGATGCAAGAGTTCGACATAGCGAAATTATTGAACAAGGTCGGCAGCATGTATAAACTGGTTGTGCTAACGTCGCTCCGGGCCGTAGAATTGGGTGATGGGGCGGCGAACCTGACGGGGAATAAACACGAAAAAAAAGTAATAAACGCGGCGCTTGACGAGATACTCGAAGGCAAGATCGAGTATAAGGTGAAAGAGAAGAAATGACCAATAGGAAAAAACCCGTCATATTGGGCGTTACCGGCAGCATCGCGGCGTACAGGGCTTGCGACATAATAAGCAAGCTCAGGAAAGAGAATATAGACGTCCGGCCTATACTTACAAAAGAGGCCATGGAATTTATAACGCCTCTCTCCGTCCAAACGCTTGCACGCAACAAGGTGGTCACAGATATGTTCGCGCTGCCGGAAGAGTGGGACCCGGTCCATACTTCGATCGCACAGGAGGCCGGGCTCATCCTGATAGCGCCGGCTGCGGCCAATATTATCGGTAAGCTCGCAAGCGGTATATGCGACGACATCTTAAGCTGTGTAGTATTCGCAACGAAGGCGCCGGTCTTGATAGCGCCGGCTATGAATGAAGGCATGTACAGGCATAAGATAGTCCGGGAGAACATAGCCAAGCTCAAGGACATAGGATATAAATTCATAGGGCCCATAAAAGGGTATCTGGCGTGCGGGCATGAGGATATCGGTCATATCGCCCGGACAGAAGATATAGTAAAAGAGGTAAAAAGGCTTTTGCGATGAAGATCCTCGTAACGGCAGGCCCTACTCGCGAGCGGATCGATCCCATCAGATTCATATCGAACTATTCCACGGGGACATTTGGATATGAGATTGCCGGGGAAGCCGCCCGCCGCGGCCACGACGTTATTTTAGTCTCAGGCCCCACCTGCCTCAAACCTCCCGTCGGGGTAAAGACGGTCATGGTAGAGAGCGCCCTTGATATGCGGCGCGAAGTGATGAAGAAGGCGAGACCGGGCGTTTGCGTTATAATGACCGCCGCAGTTTGTGACTGGAGAGTAGATCCGCCAAGCCAAAGAAAGATAAAACGGCAGGGCGAGTGGAAAATACTCAAACTGAAAGAGAACCCCGATATCCTGTCTCGGCTCGGAGAGCATAAACAGGGGACGCTGGTCGGCTTTGCGCTCGAAACCGAGGGATTGGAAAGAAACGCTTTGGCGAAATTAAGGAAGAAGAATCTCGATATTATAGTCGCCAATCAATTTACAAAAAGGACCGAGCTATTCGGCGCCGGCCGGACGGATGTGCTGATAATAGATAAGTATTTGAGTAAGAAAAGGTACCTGCGCAAGACGAAGAGGGAGTTGGCCAAAATTATCCTTGACAAGGTCTCGAATTTTAAGATATAGTCGGAATTTAATGCCAAAATCGAGAGCTTTTACCGTTGTGGAAGTGCTGGTTGTTGCATGCGCCGTTTTAGCCATGATAGTAATTCTCGCGCCGTTCATGCGTATGGCCAAAGACCGCGCGAACAAGATCTATTGCGCTAACAATCTGCGCCAGATAAGCTTAGGATTGCATAAGTTCGCGCTAGACCACAATGGCGTTTTCCCGGACAATCTGGGGGCGCTATATCCTGACTATGTGACGAGCGGAACGGTCTTTGACTGTCCCGGCAAAAAACATTCGACCGTCAAGAGCGGCCCGGATTATATTTATCGCGCAGGACTTACGGAAAGCTCAGCGTCAGACGAAATTATCGTTCAGGACAGCGAAGCGAATCACGCAAAGTCCGGTAAGCATATAGTGAGAGTCGACGGTTCGGTTGAGTGGGCGCGGTAGCCAAGCGGTAAGGCAGGAGTCTGCAAAACTCTTATACAGCGGTTCAATTCCGCTCCGCGCCTCCATTCTGCTACGCCCTTCGGAGTTAAGTTGGGGTAGGGCTTCGCAGTAATCATGTAGGCAGGATGCTCCTGCGAAGCGCTACCAGAATTTAAGTTTTGAAGCGCGAAGCAGAGCACATAAAGTACTATTGAGTTTTGGGGACGCGTAGCTCAGTTGGTTAGAGCGCTTCCTTGACATGGAAGAGGTCACAGGTTCGAGTCCTGTCGCGTCCACCATTCTGGGGTTGTCTGTAGGAATGGTGCAGTGTGGAGAGTTTGGACGAGAACCAAAAAAGAGGTTTTAGGAGAAAAAAGAATTTTTTCTCCTATCGGCGCGCTAGAACATCTACGCGGAAGAAGGAAAAATATTAAAAAGGAAACATCAGGTTTCCTTTTTAAGGAGCGATGGGGATAGACGGTAATTGCGACGTTCGAGTCCTGTCGCGTCCACCATTCTGGGGTTGTCTGTAGGAATGGTGCAGTGTGGAGAGTTGGGACTCGAAGACAATTTTCGCCGACCGAAGGGAGGAAAAGCCCTCCGGGCGACAGAAAATTGGCTGGTCAGGAGGCCGCCACAGGCGGCCGGATGACCGAGTCCTGTCGCGTCCACCAGTTTCGCTTTCATCTCACTCAGGCGAAACTGTCCCGAAGAATGTGGTTAGACCGTTGTGATGAGGGACTACCGCTAAAAGATGTGTGATGAGAACGAGACGCGCTGAAGAATCGCAAGGGTACTCTGGCGCATAAATAAAGTATTTGCTGGGAGCTTAATCGCCGGGATGGCGGAATTGGCAGGAAACACATGCCACATAAACGAAAAGAATTGAATATTCCAGGATCAAGCCTTTGGTATTTGGTCGGACTGATCACAAGCGATGGATGTCTGTCATTGGACGGAAGACATATTGATATAACCGCGAAAGAACGCCGTTTTCTTGAAAAGATCAAAGATTCTATAGGAATAACCAATAAAGCTGGACTTAAAAATAAAAGCGCTGCTAACGAGGCCTATCGCATAGAGTTTTCTAATAAAAATCTCTACGAATTTTTGCTATCCGTTGGCTTGACACCATGCAAGTCCTTGACTCAAGACGAAGTAATTGTGCCGGACGAATTTTTTCACGATTTTCTCAGAGGGGTAATAGACGGAGATGGGTGTATCAGAAGCTGGGATCACCCTGCCAACAAAAGAGAGCAATGGAGTTTGCGCATATACTCCCCATCTTTGTTTTTTGTAGAATGGTTGCATAGGGAAATTGCGTATTTGTTTAAGGCAAAAGGAAGAATTCATAAATATGCCAAAAAGAAGCCCTTGGTAGATATGTTTATATTAAAATATGGTAAAATGGCCGCAAAGGCAATTTTAAGCAGATGTTATTATGGCAATGCTTTAAGCCTTGATCGAAAAGCAAGATTAGCTGAAAAATGCTGTTCGTCTGTTGATGTTTGGAGCCATAGCAAGACACTTTTTAATTAACATATATTTGCCGAGGTGTTGGAACTGGTATACAATGCGGACTTAAAATCCGCTGGCCGTAAGGCCATGAGGGTTCGAGTCCCTCCCTCGGCACCACCAATAAAAGGAATAACATGGAACTATCAACATTAAGACATTCGACATCGCACGTCATGGCGCAGGCGGTAAAGAGCCTGTGGCCGGACGCCAAACTCGGCTTCGGCCCGTCCATCGAAGACGGGTTCTATTACGACTTCGATAAAGAAGACCCGTTTGAGCCGGCAGACCTCGATCTCATAGAAGAGAGGATGCGCGATATTATAAAGAAGAATTATAAATTCGAAAAGAAAGAGATGAAGAAGACCGAGGCGGTCAAACTCTTCAAGAAGATGAAAGAGAAATATAAACTGGAATTGATCGAAAGGATCCCGGAAGACGTGGTCACAATCTATAAAGACGGAGATTTTGTCGATCTATGCCGGGGCCCCCACATAACATCGACGGGCGAGATAAAGGCGTTTAAACTGCTTTCGATCGCCGGGGCATATTGGCACGGCATAGAAACGAACCCGATGCTCCAGCGTATATACGGCACCGCTTTTGAAACACAAAAAGAGCTGGATAATTATCTGACGATGCTGGAAGAGGCGAAGAAGCGCGACCATAGGGTGCTCGGTAAGCAGCTCGAGCTCTTCAGCCTGAACGAAGAGGTGGGCCCGGGGCTCGTCCTTTATCATCCGAAAGGCGCCCGGCTTCGCAGCATAATCGAAGATTATATAAAGAAAGAGCACCTGAAGAGGGGTTACGAACTTGTCCTCGGTCCGCACATAATGAAGAGCGACATCTGGATCGAGTCGGGCCATTACGATTACTACAAAGAGAACATGTACATGTTCAAGATCGAGGGCCAGGAATATGCCATAAAGCCGATGAATTGTCCTGGCCACATACTGGTATACAGGTCGAAGACGAGAAGCTACAGGGAACTGCCATTAAGGTATTTTGAGCTCGGTACCGTCTACAGGAACGAGAAGTCCGGCGTCTTACACGGCCTCCTCCGCGTAAGAGGCTTCACGCAGGATGATGCCCACATATTCTGTTTAAGAGAACAGGTCGAAGACGAGATAATAAAAGTGATAAATTTCGTGATAGATACCCTGAACGTCTTCGGCTTCGAGGATTTCTCCGTCGAGGTCTCGACGCGTCCGGAGAAATCTATAGGCAACGATAAAGATTGGGAAGCGGCCGAGCGGGCGCTCATCCAGGCGCTGAAGCGCAAATATTTAAATTACACGATCAACGAAGGCGACGGAGCTTTTTACGGGCCCAAGATAGACATTAAACTTAAGGACGCGTTAAAACGCGAATGGCAATGCGCGACGATACAATGCGACTTTGCGCTTCCCGAGAGATTCAACCTTAAGTATATAGGAGCCGACGGCAAAGAGTACCGCCCGATAATGCTTCACAGGGTCATACTTGGCTCCCTCGAAAGGTTCATGGGCGCGCTTATAGAACATTTCGCGGGCGCGTTTCCTTTATGGCTCGCGCCGGTGCAGTGTATCATAATCCCTATATCCGAAAAAGCGCTTGCCTACGCCAGGAAGATAGAGACGGCGCTCCTGGAAAAGGGAATGAGGGTATCCCTCGACGCAAGGAATGAGAGGCTGCAGAAGAAGATACGCGACGCGGAGATAGAGAAGATACCTTACATGATCATTATCGGAGAGAAAGAGGCCGCAGGAGACGTGCTTTCGATAAGGTCGAAGGCCCAGGGCGATATGGGCATAATGACGCTGGAAGAATTTACCCAGATGGTTGAAAAAGAGATAAAAGAAAAGGTAAGATAATGTCGTCCCGCAAACTAGGATCTAAGGCAGAGGCCTTTAATAGGGATTTGCGGGATTAAATTCGGCCCAACAGTAAAGCGGTGCGGATAACTTATGTCGCTATCGCTTCCATAAGTTGTGGCCTCATTTAAAAAGGGAGGTGATCGGGTATCGCAAAGAAAGACTTGAGGATAAATAACCGGATCAGGGTCAGGGAGGTCAGGGTCGTCGGCGAGGCCGGCGAACAACTGGGTGTTTTAGCTACGCCCGAGGCGCTTAAGAGGGCAGAAGAGGCAGGATTAGATCTGGTAGAAGTGGCTCCGACGGCAGTTCCGCCTGTTTGTAGGATAATGGATTATTCGAAGTATAAATACGAACAGGAGAAGCGGGAGAAAGAGGCGCGCAAAAAACAGAAGATCGTACATTTGAAAGAAGTGCGCCTTAGCCCGAAGATCGGTGAACACGACTACCAGTTCAAGTTAAAGAATCTCGAGAACTTCTTAAAGCGCGGCGACAAGGTGAAGGTTACGATGATGTTCAAGGGAAGAGAGATGGCGCACGTAGATCTCGGCAGGAAGATCCTCGACAGGTTGTCGAGCGACATCTCCCAGGTAGGCGAGATAGAAGAACCTCCCAGGCAAGAAGGCCGGTTTATAAATATGGTAATAAGGGCAAAATAGCGAGTCAGATAACGCGAGCGATTACTGAGCGAGGCAGAGATAGTAATTGGGCGATTAAGCGATTATGGATACCAAATTGCTTAATAGCTATGCGTATCTAATGTGTGTAATTACAAAAGTCTATTTCGGTGCAGTAATTGCTCACTGAATTATACAAGAGGGAGACAACATGCCAAAACTGAAGACCAACAGAAGTGTCAAGAAGAGGATGCGGGTAACAAAATCCGGCAGGATAAAACGGTTCAAGGCCAACAAGAGCCATCTATTGACCCGCAGGACAGCGAAGAGAAAACGGCATTTGAGCAAGTCGGGCTTCGTCGCGAAAGGCTTTGAAGACGCGATCAATAAATGCCTGCCATACGGAGCATAAGGTCCAGATTTTGACAGAGCAAAATCCGGACATCTCAAACTGAATGAGCATCCAAAATTTTCTCTGACAAATTTTGGTAAGGAGGAGAAATGTCGAGAGTAAAACATGCAGTTGCAGCCAAGAGACGCAAAAAGCGGGTAATGAAGCTGGCCGAAGGCCAATGGGGCGGCAGGTCGCGTTTTCATAAACGCGCCATGGAATCCGTAGCCAAAGGCATGATGTATGCTACAAGGGACCGGAAAGCGCGCAAGCGCGATTTCCGCAGCTTGTGGATCGTGAGGATAAACGCGGCCTGCAGGGAGAACGGCATATCCTATTCGAGGTTCATGCAGGGCCTGAAGAAGATAAAGGTCCTTATCGACAGGAAGATCCTCGCGGAACTGGCCGTGTCCGATAAGAAGGCGTTCACTAAATTAGTCGAAACGGTGAAGGCGTAGAAGCAAAGTTATGAAGGATCAGATCAGACAGATCGAACAGGAGGCGCTTAAGGAAATAGCATCCGCGGGTCTTTCCATGGATGCGCTTGAAGCGCTGCGCGTAAAATATCTCGGGAGAAAAGGCACGGTAACGGAGCTCTTTAAAACGATGGCCCTGCTTCCGCCGGACGAAAAGCCCGGGATAGGCGTCCTGATCAATGCGCTGAAGAGTACGGTTACAAGTGCCCTCGACGGAAGGATCGCCGGCGCCGCGCGGTCCGGGGAAGAGGCCGACCGCGTCGACGTAACCTTACCCGGCATAGCCGGGAAGCCGGGCAGGATACACCCGGTGACCCAGACCATAAACCAGATCTGCAGCGTCTTTATTTCCCTGGGTTTTAAGATAGTCGAGGGCCCGGAGATAGAGACCGAGCGCTATAATTTCGAGGCCCTCAACATACCCCTGGAACATCCTTCGAGAGATGCATTCGACACTTTCTATCTGAAGTCTTCCGAAAAATATCTTTTAAGGAGCCACACGTCACCGGTCCAGGCGCGTTTCATGGAAAAGAATAAACCGCCGTTCTCGATAATAGTCCCCGGTAAGGTCTACAGGCCCGACGCTACGGATGCTTCCCACTCATTCATGTTCCATCAGATCGAAGGTCTTGCGGTAAGCGATTCGATAAGGTTTTCCGACCTGAAGGGCGTCCTGGAGATATTTGCGAAACAGCTCTTCGGAAAAGAGACGAAGATGCGTTTTCGCCCCAGTTTCTTTCCGTTCACGGAACCGAGCGCGGAAGTCGATATCTCGTGCATATTGTGCAGTAATCAAAGGCTCCCGCCCGCGAAACAGGGGGCAGGGCAGGCGGAGGCAGGCAGCCAGAAGCGGTGCAGCCTATGCGGCGGTAAAGGCTGGATCGAGATACTGGGCGCCGGGATGGTTAACCCGAAGGTATTCAAGAACGTAGGATACGACCCCGAAAAAGTGACGGGGTTCGCGTTCGGCATGGGCGTTGAACGCATCGCGATATTGAAATACGGCATACCCGATATAAGGTTATTCTTTGAGAACGATGTCAGGTTTTTAAAACAATTCTAAAGTTATGCTCATATCATACAATTGGCTGAAAGATTACATCGATCCAAATCTCGCGCCCGCGCGCCTCGCGGAAGTCCTGACGATGTCCGGGCTTACGACCGAATCCGTCCACGCGCTCGGCAATGACCATATATTTGAGATAGAGATCACCGCCAACAGGCCCGACTGGCTGTCGTATATAGGCGTAGCGCGGGAGCTGGCCGCGATCACCGGCAGCAGGCTCAAACTGCCGGCGCCGGGAAGCATGAAGGTGAGCCATAAGAAGGGCGGCGCCAGGGTCACCGTCGAGGAAAAATCCCTCTGCCAGAGATATACCGCCAGGGTCATACGGAATATCAACGTAGACGCTTCCCCCGACAGGTTAAAGAAAAAACTCGAGACCATGGGCTTAAGGCCGGTCAACAATATAGTGGATATCACGAACTTCTGCCTCTTCGAGACCGGAGAACCCATGCATGCCTTTGACCTGGATAAGGTCGAAGGGCCCGAGATCATTATAAGGAAGGCGCGGAAGGGCGAGAAGATCGTCACGATAGACGGCGTCGAGCGGGAGCTTAACGACGCGATGCTCATTATAGCGGATAAGTCCAGGCCCATAGCGATCGCCGGCGTCATGGGCGGTTTAAATACAGAGGTTACTCACTCGACAAAGAACATACTCCTTGAAGCGGCCTCTTTCGATCCTATTTCGGTAAGAAGGACGAGAAGGGCGCTTGGCATCTCGACAGAATCGAGCTACAGATTTGAACGAAAGGTCGATCTGAACAACATAGCGGATGCTTCGGACAGGGCGACAAGCCTCATATATGAGCTTGCCGGCGGCGAAGCCTGCGATTTTATAGATATAGGTAAGAAGGCGGCGCAGACCAAGGAAATAACGCTTAGACTGCCGAGGCTTAACGCGGTATTGGGATTGGAGATCCCCCCGGAAAAGGTGAAAAAAATAGCAAATTCTCTCGGGCTCAGGATAAAGAAGTCCGCCAAAGACAGCATAACGGTAGAGACCCCGCAATTCAGGTATGATCTTAATGCCGAGGTAGACATAATAGAAGAGGTCGCCCGCATATACGGCTATAACAAGATACCGTCCAGCGTGCCCGCGGTAGTCGCGCAGGACGAAAAGGTCCCGCCCGACGTAGTAGCCGGGAATAAGATACGCGAGGTCCTTGCCGGCATGGGTGCCGATGAGATCATAACCTATAGTCTCCTGGGCGGCAATCTTCTGAAGATGGCCTGTCTAGCCGATAGCAAAGTGGCGGAGGTAAAAAATCCTTTGTCGAGCGAACAAGAGGTCATGAGGCCCGGCCTTATGCCGGGAATGTTGACGTCCATCCTGTGGAACATAAACAGGAAGACGAAAGACCTGAAACTATTCGAGCTTGGAAAGATATATACGAAAGAGTCGGAAACAAAATTCGGCGAAAAGAGATATCTTGCTATCGGGATGGCCGGGGAAGTATCCGGCGGGGCACAGGTGGCGAGGCCGTGCGGGGGCTGCGACCTTGAGGGTGCCGTC
>JAQURV010000010.1:1577-24790 GCA_029004355.1 Candidatus Omnitrophota bacterium | reverse complement strand
GTTTTGGGCCATGGCTTAAATATATAATTGAGTCACAAATGCGATCCGACAAAATGGAAAAGATAAGATCGATGCTCTGGAACGATAATGTGAAGGCGCTCGTCAGTGAGAGCTGGGCGGTGAGCTGGCCCATGACGCTCATAATGCTCTTCGAATTTTTCATCGGCATTACCGATATCTACGTTGCGGGCAAGTTCGGTAAAGAGGCCCAGGCGGCATACGGCATAGCGTTCCAGCTGTACTTTGTCTTCATTATCATAGGTATAGCGCTTAGCGTAGGGCTCGTATCGGTCGTATCCAGGCTCTTTACTTCCGGCAGGCGGGAGGAATTTACCGCGGCGGTGAACTCTTCGCTTCTCCTTGCTATAATGTCGGGACTCCTCTTCAGCGCGGCAGGCGTTCTCTTTGCCCGGCAGGTTATCGGCATGCTAAATATGCCGGAAGGCGTAAAATACTACGCAGCGCCGTTCCTCCTTATATATTCCATAGGTTTTGTATTCGATTACGCGCTCATGGCGGCCAACGGCATCCTGCGCGCTTCCAATTCGATCAAGGCGTCCTTCTTGATAATGGCCATAGTCTGTGTCATGAATGTAGCGCTCGACTTTGCCTTATCTTTCGGAACGCCCCTCGGTTTTAAGGGTATAGCGGTAGCTACCGTCATAAGCCTGGCTACCGGAAGCTTCCTGGCATTGATCCGCGTCAGGAAACTGATAGGTAAGGTCTTTAAGCTGTCCGCGGCAGTGATAAAAAATATACTTAATATCAGCTGGCCGTCGGGATTACAGCAGGTCTTGTGGCAGATCTCCGCGATAATCCTGTATACTATCCTGGGCATGCTTCCCGCGCATAACGTAGAGATACTGGCCGCTTTCACGAACGGCCTTAAGATAGAGTCGGCCATATTCCTCCCGGCGTTCGCGTTCCATATGGCCAATGAAGTTGTCGTCGGTAACCTGCTGGGGAAGAAGGACAATGCGAACGCCTTCCGGGGCGGCATAATTACGGCGGTCGTCGGCGTTTCGATCGTCTTTGTCATCACGATCCTCATCATGCTGAACGCCCGGCAGATAGCGGCGACCCTGTCGGATAACGGTATCGTCGTGGGCGAAAGCGTCAGATATATCTATATCGCGCTTCTCTGTGAGCCGGTGATGGCGTGGGGCGTCGTGCTCGGAGGGGGCTTGAACGGGGCGGGTGATACAAGAGGCGTGATGACGATCTTTGCGCTTGCTGTGTGGCTGGTGCGCCTTCCTTTAAGTTATCTTCTCGGGATATATTACGGCATGGGCGCCGTTGCCATATGGTGGGCGATGAACCTTTCGATACTTATACAGACGGTCTTTATAACTAAGCGGTATTTTGCGCGCAAGTGGTTTGATTTGGCGGCCGGCTGAAAAGATGATATAATTGATTCCGGCATGATAAAGATAACCGAAGATCTTATCGGAAAGGTTTCGGATGAGGCGAAGGCCTCGCCGAGGAGACGGACCAATTACAACTTCCACCAAACCGATGACGCCGTTCTGCAGCGCATGCTCAATGCGGCCGAACCAGGCACGTATATACAACCGCATAAACACGAAGATCCCGACAAGACGGAGATCTTTATCATTTTAAAGGGAAGCGTAGCGGTCGTCGAATTTGACGACGCCGGCAAGGTCACCGATCACGTCATCCTGGACGCAGCGCTTGGCGCCGGGGGCGTCGAGATACCGCCGCGCGTATGGCACTCTTTTATAACCTTAAAGCCCGGATCGGTCCTCTATGAGGTCAAGGAAGGGCCGTATGATAAGCACGCAGACAAGGCCTTTGCCGCCTGGGCGCCGGCCGAAGGCTCGAAAGATGCCCTGGAATTTAACCGGAACGTCCTTGCGCGTTTGAACATAAAGACAGAGTGAGGTAGTATTGAGCCTGCTTAAACGTTTTGTATTTTTCAGAAGTTTTCGTGCGCAGATAACGGCCACGCTTATCATCCTGATGTGCTTCTCCGGCGCTCTGTCGAACCTCCTCATATATGAATATTCCCTCAAGGCGCAGCTGAACCAGTTGAGGGGGAAGCTGATGATAATAGCTCAGGCTATCGCCATGTCGCTCGACCCTCAGGCGATCGCTGAGATCCCCGTCAACAAGGATGGCGTGGATAGTTCGCAATACCAGGCGACGGAAGCTAAATTATTAAAGCTAAAAGAGCTTGTGCCTTCCCTTGCCTATATCTACATCCTCAAGAAGACAGAGGAAGATAATATACTGCAGTTCGTCATAGATATCCACCCCGGCTCTTACGTCTCAAGCGTAGCGACGGCACTTCCCGGAGAAGAGTATGACGCGAAACCTTACCCCGAGTTATTGAAGGCATTTAACGGAGAACCGGCCGCGGATAAAAACATGATAACAGACAAATGGGGCGTATTCTTATCCGGTTACGCGCCTATCTACGACAAAAGCGGCAAGACCGTCGCGGTCCTGGGTATCGATATGACGGCTAACGATGTCTACCATATCGAAAAAGAGATGGAGAGACGGGCCGTCTTTGTCCTGGCGTTAGGCATACTCTTATCCGCGCTTATAGGCCTCATCATCGCCGGCAGGGTCGTTTCGCCGGTAAAGAAGCTGGTGGAAGGCACCCGGCACATCGCCTCGGGCGACCTTAGATATAAAGTCGGCGTCAGAGGTTCTGACGAGATACGGGAGCTTGCCAACTCCTTCAATAAGATGGGCGCGAACCTCTACAGGGCAAGACAGGCGCTCCTTAACTATTTTTACCGTGCGGTCCAGTCTTTGGTCCGCGTGCTTGAGGCGCGGGACCCTGCCACCAAGGGCCACTCCGACAGGGTGGCGCAATTCTCTGTTGCGATCGCCGAAAAGATGAGCCTGCCGAAAGACAGGATAGAGCTGTTGCGTGAAGCCGCGCTTCTTCATGATATAGGAAAGTTAGGCATCCAGGAGATGATATTGAATAAAAAGGCTGTGCTTAGCGACGAGGACTGGCACCTGATAAAGAAACATCCCGAGATAGGCGAAGAGATACTTAAGCCCGTCTCTTTGGACACGGAGCTCCTCGCGGTAGTGAGGGGGCATCATGAGCGTTATGACGGTAAGGGGTATCCGGACGGCCTGGAAGGCGAAAAGATAGATATCCTGACCGCGATCGTTGCGGTTGCGGATTCTTACGATGCAATGACATCCAACAGGGCTTACCAGAAGAATATGACCAAGTCCGAGGCCCTGGAACAGCTGAAGGCGAACCGGGGGCTGCAATTCAACCCCAAGGCTGTCGACGCGTTCGTCAAGGTTTTGGAAAAATAAGCAAATAAATTTGCAAAAGTTAGATTTTATGATAAGCTTGCTATATAATAACGCGAGGGCTTGTGAACAAGAGAAAGACGGCTGCAATAGCGGTTCTGTTCTTCCTGGTTCAGGCTATCCAACTAACCGGCATCGCGCCGGCAGAAAATCTATCCCCAAATCCGCTCACTGAGATCAAGATAGGCGGGGCAAACCCATCTTTTAAAGAGACATGCACGTTTTTGTGCATGGCGCTCTCCATCTACAGATCCGACGTTTTCCAGAGGATGACCAAAGAAGAATTGACGAAGGCCTACGATCCCTTCCTGGCGGGTTCAGCGATACGTTTCGATCTTGCAAATCTTGATATAGGTAAGAAAGGGTGGACCCGCTATTATCCGTTCTCTGTGGGTGAGAGGCAATTTGTAGCCAGGATATTCCTTACGAAAGAAGCATTTTTCCAGCCAACCGTCTCGGTCCTGTCGGAGCTTGTTGTCGAGAAGCTGGGCGTTACCCTGCAGGTATTGCCCGGCATAGACGAGATATTGGCCGACTGCAAGATAAAACCGAACAGGATCTATCCGTCCTCCCAGGCCGAAAAGAGCGCCTAGCAAAATAACTTTTTAAAACCGGTTCGATATGATATAATAACCGCAATGAAATATATTATATTTAAAATATGCGTCCTATTCATGGTTGCGGTATTTTTAAGCGGCTGCGCGCTATTCCTGTCCGATGTGCAGGGGCTGTGGGAGATAAAAGAGGCCCACACGAAGGTATTCGATAAGGATGTCGCCGACTGTTACGACATGACGCTGAGCGCGCTGGCAAAATGGGGAGCGATCGCCTTTCAACAGCGGCAGGATGATTACATCGTCGGCATGCAGTTTGAAAACATATTCAAGAGCTGTATAGACACGACCGAGGTTGGCATATTCTTTACCCAAACCGATCCCCACAAGACCGAAGTGAAGGTAACCTCCCTCAATTATAATCTCTCTCGGGCTATATCCCAGAAGCTGTTCGAGTATATAGAAAAGGACGGGAAATAACCGGCTTGACATGCTCGACCTAAAAGATAAACTTAACCCTTCCCAGCTTTCAGCGGTCTCGACCACGGAAGGGCCCGTGCTTGTCATAGCCGGAGCCGGTTCCGGCAAGACCCGCGCCATCGAATACCGCGTACTTAACCTCGTCACCAAAGGCGTTGCGCCGCAGTCGATACTTCTCCTCACATTCACCAGGAAGGCCGCGCACGAGATGATATCGCGCGCCTCGAGGCACGACCCTAGGTGCAGGCACGTTGACGGCGGGACGTTCCATTCCTTCGCTTTCAGGACGCTCAAGAAATATGCCAAAGCCCTGGGATTGTCCAGCCAGTTCTCTATACTCGACGAGAGCGACAGCCAGGAAGCGGTCCATAGGTGCGCCCTGAAACTCAACCTTCTCGACAAAGAAGCGAAATTCCCGCGGAAGGATACGCTGAAGAACATCTTGAGCATGTCGCTCAACAAGGGCCGCCCCATAAACGGGATACTCGAAAAGGAATATCCGCACTTCCTCAAATTTGCGGCCGAGATCGAGAGCCTGCGTAAAGAGTACGCATCATACAAGATCGGTAAAAATTATCTCGACTATGACGATCTCCTGGTATATCTGAAGCTCCTCCTGGAGATAGAGGAGGTGCGCAAGGCCATATCGTCGAGGTACCGCTATGTCATGGTCGACGAGTATCAGGATACTAATGCGCTCCAGGGCGATATCGCTTACCTCCTGGCCGCGGACCATAATAATATAATGGCTGTCGGCGACGATGCCCAGTCGATATACGGGTTCAGGGGCTCGTCCCACAGGAATATAATGGAATTCCCGAAAAAGTTCGACGAGTGCAAGATAATAAAACTCGAAGAGAACTACCGCTCCACGCAGAACATACTCGATGTCGCCAATTCGGTCCTCGAGAGCATGGATAATAAGTATTCCAAATGTCTCGTCTCTACGAGAGAAGAGGCCGGGGACAGGGCCAGGCTGAATTTTTTCAAGAATAACTACGACGAGGCGGAGTGGATAGTCGATAAGATCAGGAAATTACAGGAAGAAGGCGTGGGGTTGGAGAGCCAGGCCGTCCTCTTCCGCTCGGCCTATGTCTCGATATCCCTCCAGGCCGAACTCTCGAAGAACGGGATCCCTTACCAGGTATTCGGAGGGCTCAAATTTTACGAGACGGCGCACGTAAAAGATATAATCGCCCACCTGAAGATAATCTTGAACCCCAAGGATGAGATAGCGTGGCACAGGGTGCTCACCACGCTCGACGGGGTGGGTCCAAAGACGGCCGATAAGATCACGGAAGCGATACTTGCGAGGACGACGCTTGAAGATATTATCGAAAAGGCGCTCGGCAATAAGAACCTTCCGGTAAAAGCATCTATGGGCATTGCCCGATTAAAGAAGTTCCTCAAGTCCGCGGGAGGCGGCCGTGACGAGATGGATGTCGCGGCTGTTTACGATAAGGCCTTCGACTATTATTCGCCTATATTCAAAATAAAATTCGACGATTGGAACGTAAGGATAAACGATCTCGAGGCGTTGAGGCAGATCTCCGGCCGTTACGACAGCCTGGAGGAACTCTTGGCGGACTTCGCCATAGAACCTCCCGACAGAGGCGTCCTGCGGGTCGAGCCCAAGGCTAATGACGACGAGAAGCCGCTCACCCTCTCGACGATACATTCGGCGAAGGGTCTAGAGTGGGACACGGTATTCATCATAGGGCTGATAGACGGGGTCATGCCGTCCAGCTTCTCCCTCGACAACGACGAGGAGATAGAGGAGGAGAGCAGGTTATTCTACGTCGGGATAACCCGGGCGAAGAACAGGCTATTCCTTTCGCTCAATCACGAGGGGACGCGTGGCGGCATAACGCAGTTCAATAAAGTCTCGCGCTTTGTCGAGATACCCAATGTCCAGGCGCGGCTTGACCAGACGTTTGCGTTCGAAGAAGACCCGGGCGGCGAGATCGATCTCGATGATTCGGACGGTATCACGCCTTTCTATGATAAGAGGTCCTTGCTGGCAGAGATAATCGGCCGCGGCGAAAAACGGCCGAGATGGGAACCTAAGGAAGTGCCGGATGAAGATATTTAAGGCGTTCTTCGTAATGATATTGGTAATTACTTCGGCCGCGTATGCGGTCGAGAACGCGGAGGAAACCAAGAGGTTCTACGAAGCGGTCGTCAGGGCCCAGCCGCAGAATCCGAACGCGCATTACGACCTGGCGAACGTATATTTAGCGGAAGGCCGCTATGCGGAGGCGCTGGAACACTACTGTGAGGCTAATAGGATCGGCCTTGCCGCCTCGCGCATGGAAAATTACTATTTTAACAGCTCTGTCTGTTACTCTAAGGTAGGGAAGATGGACGAAGCCATAGACTCTATGGAGGCCTGCCTTAAAGTGAATCCCGAACATAACGGCGCGAAGGAACTTCTCGCCTTATATAAAGATAAAAAGACTTAAATAATATTGTCCCCGTAGCTCAATTGGATAGAGTACTGGCCTCCGAAGCCAGCCGAGGCAGTTCGAATCTGCCCGGGGACGCCATTCTTAGTCAGCGAATCTAAAGCAGATTCGATGTAGGCAGTTCCCCCGCCGGGAGTGAAACTGGGGGCGGGGTCCCGCCCTGAGCAAGACCGATGGCGGGAGAATCTGCCCGGGGACGCCAAATTTTACCAGAGTTTCCCGCAAGAAAAATTTGATCCTGAGGAGGTTGCAGTTAGACTGCAGACCGACGAAGGACCTAAATCAGTTCACGAGCAAGAGAAGGACCTCACCGTAATTCCCGTCGGCTAATAGACCGTAAAAATTAAAACTTCAAAAAGTTAGATATTATACATTGACATTTACTCGTTTCGTGCTAAATTAGTCTAAGTTTTACTTGTGGTGAGAAAATAGTATTTTTAAGTGCTTGGCAGAAATGCCAGGCACTTTTTTTTGTTACTTAACGGATTTACTAAGATGAAGAACATCTCAAAAAAGGAGAAGATCATGATTTGGAAAATGGTAAGGAGAAACCGTATTTTCACTAAAGTGATTTCTATTATCTTAACCCAAGCATTCCTTCTGTCAAATATCTCATTTGCCCTTCCTGAAAAAGATAGGGCGCCTATAGCAAATAATCAAAACGTTCCCGTTCCCGCAAGAACAACCATATCATACAGTCCCGAACAGAGTGCTCTTGCCCCTGCCTTGCTCTCATGGATGTTCCAACTTAACGAGAAAGAGGTGAGGAAGCTCTACCAGCAGGTTACCGGTTCGTTCCTGGAAGACAGGGAGATCGCTGTCAGGGAGAACTGGTTGCGTTTACATCTTACAAAATGGCTGGAGAGGATAATGCAGGACGAGACCGGCAGAAAATTTGCCGAAGACGAAGAGACGCTCAAAACGGTATATACTATGGCGCTGGATAACACGCTGGCGGCTATGCAGAAGGATGGGCGGTTCGGCAGGGACGCCGCGAAGAAAGTCCGTATTACCAGAGAAGATATATTAGGAAGCGGTCTCTTTAACGATACCTTTCACGACGCCTACGCGAGGACTGCCGGGTCTATTCTGGCAAGGCCCGTCCACGGCGGAACAGTAGTCTATTTCTCCGAAACGGACGGATGTGCCGTTGAGAGATTACAGGTAGAAGGGAAAGAGGTATATCGCCTGCGCGACGTAAAGAGCAATGCCAGCTTCGATATCGCTCCCGCGGTAGGCGCCACCATTACTTCGTTTGTTGTGCAGGAGCAGGAGATCCTCCATTGTCCCGCCATAAACGGTACCCGCGGCATTCCTTTTATGTGGCCGTTTGGTAACAGGATAGCGAACAACTCCTTTGTTTTAGATGACAACAGGGTAGATCTATCGGATGCGCCTTACCTTAATAAGGATGGCAACGGCAATGTAATGCATGGCATGGCAAGGAACCTGCCGTGGAAGGTCGAAAAGATAGGTTCCGACAAAAACGGTATCTTTATTATATGTTCACTGGATATCAAAGACTATTCTGGAACAGAAAAATATCCCGGCAGGGGGACAGTCGCGCTTACTTACAGGCTTAATGGGGCGGAGCTCTCCTTGAGCGCGAGCACTAAGAATACCGGCAAGGGAACTTTCCCGGTAGCCCCGGGCTGGCACCCGTGGTTCAAGACCGAAGGAAGAGACGGCTGGAAGGCATCCCTCCCCGGCAATAAATCATACCCCTCCGATAAACAATTGCCTACAGGGAGACCTGTCGGCGTAGGCGGCACGGATCTTGATTTCAGGAATGAGACGAGCCTGGAGGGTAAACAGGTAGACGCGGTCTTTACGGACCTCAATTTCCACGATGGCGTGGCCACTTCGACACTTGCGGATACCGTAAGCGGAACAAGTATCGTGATCACTCAGGATAAAAGTTTACAGCACCTGGTCTTCTATACGCCTCCGTCCGGCTCACCCGACGCCAATTCAACATGCATAGAGCCTGTAACATCCTCGACCGATTCTTTCAATCTTGCGGCTAAAGGCATACCGGAAGCCAATCCGGTCATGCTTGGAGAAGGCAAGACCTTTAGATGCGGGATGAAGATCAAAGCGGTTGTTAAAGCTCGCGACGCGGGCGCCAACGTTCCGCAAACGGCCGCTCTGCCCGTAAGGAACGTCAACAGGACCCGCACCAATTATAATACCGGTATATGGGCTGCCAAGAATGGCGAGGGCACGAATGTGGGAAGCGGTAAATATAACTTTGGCAGCGGTTCGCCGAAGGACGCTTCTATAGAGGTCAGTGACACGGCCTCTCCCGACGTAAAACTTGCCGCAGCTTTCCATCAGCATGGCTTAAGGCAATTATTGGCCGGGTACGGAGATAATCCTCTGGTGCAGGATGTAATGAGAGATATGGCCGCGAGGCCGCAGGTCGGCGTAGAGTTCATGGAAGATCATGACGCGGTGCTCGACGTTGCGCCGGCTAGCAACGGCGTCGAAGGCGATGCGCTCCGGACGGTTCGTTTCGATACGGATGTTGCGAAGAATTTCGGGTTAAGGGTAGTCTCGACGGCGGAATTTCGCGCCGCGGAAGATATTTATGCTCATGCGTTCGGGGCGGCGTATTGGGATGAGAAGACCGGCAGTACCCGGGATCTGAATGCAAATCCTATGAACATATCGGACGATCTGTGGGCCCCTATCGTTACAGAATGCGACCCGGTTACGGGTAAAGTCAAAAAGATAAATCTCGGCACTCTGCATTTAGCCAGGAAACTTACCGACCCGCGGACCGGGCCGGCGCTTCTGGCGCAGACAAAGAAATTGGCGGAAGGCATAAAGGCAAAACTCCGCGGCGCTTATGGCGAAAAGGCGGAGGTTAAGTATGTCATATGGCCGGGCATGGGCGGCTCTATCGAGGATAAATATGCAGCCGCCGCGACAGGAGCTATCGGCAGGAATATACGGTTCTTCGGGATAGACGATGTAAATAAAGATACTCTCGCAGCCATCTTCAATGAGATAGTAACGCGCGAGAGCAGGATCTCGCCCGGGATTTCATATGGACAGCTGCTTTCTCAAGGCCTGAAGAAGACGGTCGTGATCGCGCAGGCGCTCGGCATGACGTCGTACGAACCGGTATTCAACGCCGATAACGCCTTGAAACCTGTATTTGCGAAATACGGGCTGGATATGAACGCCCATTTCTGGAAGATAACGATCGACGGTTCTTATGTAGACAGATCGTTGGCGGGGTGTGAACGCCTGCCTCACCAGCCTGACGGCATGGCGACAACTTCGGGCAGGCATGACTTTATGACGAACGGTATGCTCATTCCCTTATTATTAAGCGGAAGCTCTGCCGAGTCATGGGCAAAGGCGGCGTTGCTTGGTCCTGAGGATCTGACCCAGGCCAAGGAAGCGGCGCATGCTATAGCGCAGAACGCGTCGGATGGATTGGATAAGGTCGTATTGGGCCTGCCGGAAGAGTGGAGAGGCCGTTTCGCGGAATTGCCCGACGGCGCGGTAGAATGGCGCGATCCCTCCCTATGGATCAAACAGCACTTCGAAGAGTCGCTCGGGAAGAAGAGGGAGATAGGCCTTAAGATAATAACGAACGATCCGCTGGAACCGGCGAATTATGAGCCGGCAGATTCTCCGCGGAACGATAAGGTCTTCCTCTTTGTCCGCGTAAAGGGACTTAAGAACGTAGACGAGATGAAAATATCGAGATTGAGAAAGGCCGGTTATAAAGTAATTGTCCTCGATTTTACCGATAAAGAAGCGGCCGCACAGGTAGAGGATGGGAGCATTCTGGCTAGGGTCATGCAGTCTGTCAATTGCATGGTATTCGACATCGCGAAGGAATGGAACGTCTGCGCCGTCGACCAGCCTGCAGTCGAGTTCTATAAGAAGATCGTCGACTGGATGAGGCTTAAAAAGGCAAATTTTGATTCAGCAAAGGTATCT
The DNA here is from genome assembly GCA_029004355.1 of Candidatus Omnitrophota bacterium. Taxonomy (GTDB): domain Bacteria; phylum Omnitrophota; class Gorgyraeia; order 2-01-FULL-45-10; family 2-01-FULL-45-10; genus FEN-1322. The sequence goes on along the minus strand of JAQURV010000010.1, from coordinate 14,025 downwards.
TTCGTCATTAAGACGCCTAACCAGGTCTCGAAAGACGGCGTTACCCTGAACTGGGATACCATGATACGCAGGGGGCTTTTTACGCAGCAGGAACTTGATGCCAAGATAGCAGAGTTGGGACTGAACGGGAGGGAGCCTGCGCACGTCGCGGCGGCTATCCATACTATCGCATTGAGCCGGCTCGGGGAAGATGACCGCCCCGAGATCCAGTACGGAGAGATAACTTACTACGGCGATCTGTCGAGGACCAGTGACGGCATGGAGATGAGAAATATGCTTGAGGAACAGGGCTCAGGCATGTGGCAAAAGACTCTGAAGAGTTTTGCCGATATAGGAAAAGGTCCCGGGATGGGGCACGGTTATCACGCGATGGTAAAGGCGCACCAGAGGGCCCTTACCACTTCTATTATACCAAGGAGCCAGGGCAATAGTGAGCTGCTTGCCGATTATCCTACGGATTATCAGGAGCAGCATTGGCTTGGGAATATGCTCGGATTGGCCGGCTACGATATTAAGGTCCAGCCCGGCCAGGATCTGTGGAATGGCGAACTCGTCACGGTGCCTGGCGTGCCGGGATGGGTCATGTCGGTCGTCATTGAAAGGAATGACGCGTTCGCGCGGCGCAGTATCGGCCGGTATTATAATGAACTCAATCGTATTTTGAACGGCGCTACCGCGAAAAAGGCGCGCGATATCAGGATAGCATCCGCCAGGAGAGAGGTCTTAGAAGCTGCCGACCTTACCTATATATATAAAGGTAAGCAGGTCTCTGTTCCCGGGGATAAGGTCCTCCTTGGCCTGACCACGCTTTCTTCTCTCGGGCAGTTGCACGAATTTTACCACCTTAAGGGGGACGAGGAGCGCGAGGCCGTCCAAAAAACACTTGAATTTTATAACCTCCTCACGAAAGACGAAAGAGATGCGCTTCGCGCTGTGTTGCGTTCACCGTTCATCGACAACGGCAATGCATTTTCAATATTCCTTGAAGAGGCAGGTGGTTCTATTGGAACCGGATCGGACGAGGCATTGCAACGACGCGACGAGCTGATATCGCGGCTCATCGAGCAGACGGGCAATGAAGTTCTTTATGACGGAGAAGCGGTCCCTGCCAGGCCGGCTTTACCCGGGCAAACCTTCCCCGTAAAGCTTGTCGGCAAAAAGATGAAGGGCGTGGACTCCTCAAGGCAGACCGGCAACCAGAAGGTGTTGGCAGATGCGGATCTGATAGTGAATGTGGCGGGTCAAGTCGCCGTCAATCTGCCTGATACCGGGAAAGATAGTCCTGTGCCAGCCTGCGCCGCTATTTATAGAGAAGGCGTAGGAGGTCTTCTTGCGGATAAAGGTCAACCCCAATTAGATTTTCTGCTGGGTGAATTCCGGGGCGGCAGACCGATACCCGTACAGTTTGTAAAAGATAATGACAGGCTTGCCGATTTTGCGAACGTAGGCAGTGACATCGCGTATCCGGCGGCAGGTCTCAGAATAGATATTGAACTTACACAAGCGCTTGGCATATCGCTGGATGCTCAAGGCAAACCGGTCTGTAGCAACCCTTCCTACTTGTCGGGGGCTAAGACACTTTCCGCGATGGCATTTATCCACCAGCTATACCTTATGAGCGGTTACAGTGAGCGGGAAGCGAACCACGGGATAGTTGACTATTATCTGTCGATAAGCGAGGCAGAAAGGACCGCCCTGATAGAAGTTTTAAGGACGGATAAGATAGACAGCGGGAACGTATTTAATATCTTCCTTGCGGGTCTTACCGATGCGGGCCTTGTCAAAGAGGTGGAAGGTTTTGATATCACCTCCTATGCGTTTACGACTTCGGAGAAGCTGAGGGATATGCAGTCCGATGTCCAGACGCAGCTTATCGGAACTCAGCTTGGCGATGCCGAAAGAGCAGGCCTTGAGTCAAAAGCCAAAGCGATAGAAGCGACCATGAAATGGCGCGATAAGCAGGTGAGCTGGCTCATGCTATTCAAGAATATAGATATGCCGTTCGATTACGAGCGTGTCTCCAACATCATGAAAGACGGCTATGAGAGGCAGGAGAAAGGCGAGCTTAACGTCGACGAATGGCAGATGCAGCTGCACGAGGCTATCGCGGGGACGTTCAACGCGGAAGTGGAAGACAGGAATATCTTTAATACGGCAAAGTGGCTCAACCAGCACGGCATAAGAAATGTCGTCGGAAGGCTGGGCAGGGCATTCGAGAACCAGGCAAGGATGGTCTCATGCGCGCTCTATGTCACGGTCCAGAAAGAGATGCGCGAGATGGCCCTTGCGTTAAGGGCAGGCACAAAAGATGTAGAAGAGCTGAGAATACCTCTCCAGAAGCTCGTGCTTCTCCTGACCCAGACAACGGAGCCCTCCTTTGTGGAGCTCGACGTGGCGGTGCAGAAATGCGAAGACGCGGCGCTTGGATACCAGAAGGCGCTTAAACAGAAGCTCCTTGCCGAAAAGAAAGAATACGGCGCGCAATTGACGCGCGTACCCGCAAGGCTCAAATGGTATGACGAGCGGATAGCGGAGGTCGACAGAAGGACGGAAGGCGTACTTAGTCAGCTTTCAGATATAAAGACGAAACTTGACGAGGCGAAGAAGAGGGACGCGGCGTTCGTATTCCTTATACAGAGGCTTGTGCCGCCGGAGACCCATAAACTTGCAAAGGCGGCGACTTTCAGGGATGTAGATCCCGGCAAAGAGCCTGACATACGGGACCTCTTAAGAAAAGGCGGCCATCGCGCTTACTGCACGACGGGCCAGGGTAAGGATTATAACGTCCTTATGTTCGCGGACGACATTATCGAAGCCATACCCATGCTTGTAAAAGAGAGGATCGTGGAAGAGACCCGCCCCGACGGGACGGTCCTGCGTAGAACGCAGGCGGAAGTCGACCAGAAGGGCATGGAGGTATTCTTCAGGAATGTCTTTGCCCCGAACTTCCTTAAGAATATACGCCATCGCATGGACACCCAGGTGATAGGGCTGGCGCGCCAGATACTGCTCAATACAAAAGAATACAGGCCCTACTATTTAAGGTACGGCCAGCTTGAATTCTCGGAATTCATGCAGGCGATGGAGACGGTGGATGGTTTCAGCGACGATGTCGCCCGCCTCGCCGCCATTATCGACCAGAGCTATTCCAATCTCCTCGAGAAGGTCCTCGGATTCCAGAATGCGACTAACTGCGACAGGGTTACCGCCATAAAGGAAGTGATACTTGGAAGCAGTATGGATAGATCGGACCGGAACATTGCGGCCGCGGTCATGGGAAATATCGAAAGAGGAGTCTCTGCTTCAAAAGCAGTGGCTTCGGGCGTCGATTCCGCTAAAAAAGCGTATCCCGGTTTTGAAAAGAGATTGAACAGGATCTCGCCATACTGGAACTGGCAGCCGCGGCGCATGCCGACCCTCCACGACCTCACGACGCAGGCCCCCGGCCTTACGGAGGCATATATAGAGACGTGGGTTGAAGAGGAGATGACCCTTATAAATATCCTCGAGGATATGCCCGAAGAGCAGGCAAGGATGAAAGATCTCGGCGCCGATTACCAGAAGAAGGTGCTGGGCTGCACCAGGCAGGTCCTCGACGAATACGGGATGACCCCGCTTGTCCAGGAGGTATTCTTAAATAACAGATGCCGTAATGAGGACGAGGCCGTACTGCAGATGCTTATGGTCTATCCTTTTGTTGCCGACGAGGTGGCGAAGCTACTAATGCTGGGCGAATACAACCGGGCAGATGCCGCAGCGATGGACGGCTTTATCGCAGAGTACGGGGAGAGCAAGGATTTCTTAAGCGAGGCCGTAGCAAAGACGGTCGCGTTGAACGGTCTCACCCTCAAGAACCAGATCGCCGATTATAAGACAAAACACCGGTGCGACGAACTCGCGGCGGCCATTGCCGTGATAAGCGCCGACGTAAACTACAATAACGATTTTTCAAATAACAAAAAGTTCTGCGCGCGCAGCCGTATGCTTGACGCGCTCGACAAAGCTAATCCCGATGACAAGGTAAAGGAGAGGGTGAAGTCGTTCATACGGAACTATACCGCCCTGGGACTTTCGACGGCAAGGAAAGAGGCCGTTGCATTACGCCACCTGCAGCATCTTATGCTGAACCCCAGGTATCACTACTCCGCGGAAGGCCTTAAGAAGATGTATAACCTTCTATATACTCCAAGCAGGGTCAACCTGGGGTTTAAGGAACTATGGTCGATCATGGGTTGGTCCCAGGCCATAGGCGCGAAAGGCCCCGACGCGGCGCGGGCCGGCTATGATTTCTACCGCCTGATAAACAGGGACCCTGTCGTATATGCCTCACCCAGGATAGCGGAAGCTCTGAAGGCTCTTGAGAACGGCTATAAATCGGCCAATTACGGGCTTTCGAATGCCTTCGCGATGTTTATAAGTTACCTTGGCCACGGAGATATCCAGAGGCTGATATACGAGATGAATTCGAGGGGCGACAGGATGGCGGAATATCCGGGTGAAGGTTACGGCGGATACTGCGTCCCGAAAGACGGTCTCTTCAATGTCTTTATAGTCAAGCTCGGCCAGAAACAGAAGCTCGCCGATATGGGCGTCGATCCGAGGTTCCATGACGCGATCATGGAGATGTCGAGAAAGCTCCTGAGGGAACGCGTGAACTTCGATAATGAATTCGATTGGGAAATGTACGCCGCAAAAGAGGTCATGAAATACGAGAAACTGAAAGAATACGTGCGTATAGACGATGCGAAACCCATATTGGTATTTAACATAACGAACCTCGCCAAAGTCATAGGAGAGATAGGCAGGCCGGATCCCGCGACTGCGGGCGGCAACAGGATGCTCCTCAATCTTCTCGCGGAGTGGGGGCTTGAGCCTGTTATCGAGCAGAACGAACGTATCAACAGGATGATGCCGTTCCTTAAATCCCTGATGATCTTAAGTAACCACCCCAGGAGAGTGAACCTTACGGCTGAATATAAAGCCATAACAGGCGAAGATAAGAATGTCGCCGACGCGCGCTTTGCGTCGGGCCTGAGGATATTCGAAATATTGTCGGGTTGCTGCGACCACCTCATAAGGCAGATGGACGGAGAGGGCCAGCACCTTGCGCGCCTCATGCGGTTCGGTTTTGATCCGGACAGCGAGGACGCCGACCTTAAAAATGCCGCTTTATGGTTCATGGAAAAACTTAAGATCTCGACGGATGACAGAGATACCATAGAGCGTCTGAAAGAGGAGATGCCTTATTTCGATCCTCCGGAAGACATAGTACTGACCGCGACGAGCGGCGTTGCTGTTGCGGATATCTTCGGCTATACTTCGGACAGACAGGTCTCGCCGGAAGATATTGCCAAGGCTGCACAGCAGTTTATTGCAGACCTGGGATTCACCGATAAACAGATGGCGGCGTCGGCGGATGTCTTCGGCGCCAGGATAACAGACTGGCCCAGGCTCCGGGATATGCCGGAGCTCAAGGCGCACCTGGATAAAGATATAGACGTACCGGGCCTTGACGGGAATACATATAAATACAAACTGAGAAGCGTCGTCCATTATCTCGCGCTCAGGCAGAGGACCATAGCCAGAAGTTATGAATCCGGGCTGCAGGGCTGCGACACCGTAAATCTCGGCGTCGTATCGGGCGCGCTCGAGAAGCTCGCCAGGCTCAATATGCCCATGTTCCTCAAACTTATGCTGAACGGCGCACCGGACGAAGAGCCGAAGATCATCGACGGCTCGCCCGGCAGGTCCGATCCTGCGTTAAGGACATTTGTGGATACGGATATAAAGTTTTTCTTCGCGACATGCGAGAGTATGAATAAGCGGGGCATATATGATGCCCCGGGCTTCGGCCGGCATGACAGCGACAGGCTGCGCCAGACGATGCATGCGCACAGGGAGAGGGCCTCGCAGGTATTAAGGGCCCTCGGCGCTGTCTCCTCTGCCGGTATCGCAGAGAGGAAAGATGCCGTTGCGGAGGCGGAGAGAACGCTGCAGGCGGTAGAGCGTGATATAGACGCCAGCGGCGAGGCAACGCGCGCCCTGCAGGACGAGGAGATGTACAATTCCTGGAAGAAACTCCTCCCGAGAGACAGCTGGATGTCCATCTGCCTTTCGAATCTCGCGGCAGGGATACAGTTGAGGGACCTTGACTTCGGGACGTGGCTCGCGATGGGCGGCGCGTATATGTTGGCGGGAAAGTCTTCGAAGGAGATAGGTCAGGTAAGGGCCGGGTTCGATAAGGCGCAGGATATTGTAAGAGAACACACCTCTGTTATACCCGAACTTTCCTCGGACCTCTTGCTTACGGATGAGTTGCAGGCGGAATGTGTCGCCTCGTTCCTCATGCCGGAATACGAGCCTGCGTTAGGCGAATTTACCCAGCAGCAGCTGGTCGAGATATCGAGCAAGGCTGTCGAGGCAGGCGCAACGCTTGCCCGCGAGAGAAGGAAAGCGCTTGAAAAGAGGGCGGCCGTCGCCAGAGCGCGAAGGCTCACCGTCGCGACATATAAGGGATCGCTTGAGGTCATTACCGAAAATGCGCAGAAACAGAAAGATACGGCTTCATATCTGCGCTCGGAACTTGAAACATGCAACGCCCATAATGTAATAATTTTAGAGAAGGCCCGGGCGGTATCGAAGGGCGCGAGGACGCAAACGAACCTTGACGAACTCAATAAGACTTACGGAGGACTGTGCGCGCATACAAAGACGGCATTCGAGCTTCTCATAGACCGCTATGCAGGTAAATACGACACTGCCGATCCGGCCAAAGACAAAGAGATCCGCAGGCAGCTCAAGAGGGGTCTCGACGACATATTCGGCATCAATGGTTTCAATGTCGCGGCCATCAAGAAGTTTTTAGGCGGCTATGAATCCGCCGGCGGGCTCGCCATACTTGCAGCGGCGGCGTCAAGATCTCCCGAGGCACAGGAGGAGCTTTCTCTCGTGACAAGCGCGGTAGAATCTTTCTACGGCCTATATGCCGTAGCGCAGACGATAGAATTTTTACAGGTCGCGAAAGAGAATGTCGACCTTCGAATGCTGTGGGACAGCATAACGGTATTCTTCGCGGAGACGATAAACGACCACTTCTATGAATATACTCCGTGGGCATATTCGAAAGGTACCGGTTACAAGAAATTATCGAAAGAAGAAATATACGCGCTGGCCGCAAAGCATCACCAGTGGCTATACAGGTACATGCGCAATGTCATAGTGGAGCTTACGGATATCTCCGAACTGCCGGAGAACGAGCAGGACCTCCTCCTGGGTAATGTTTCGGAAGACGGCGTCGTAACGGATGCCGCCGGATGCGACTACGAAAGAAAGCCGGACGGTTCCGAGCTGAACGAGGGCGAGGGATTCTGGCGCGCGTATGACCAGCTTCGCGAGATAACATTCATCGCGAATGACGGTCTCGCCGCGATGGAGATAATGAAGGAGAACCCCGACCTGGCGAAGAAGGGTTTTGAGCCGAATCCAAGGTATCCTATGCCTGCGGTATTCGATAACTTCGACCCGGCCCTTATCGACGCCGACAACAGGGTCAATATGACGTTCATGTTCCCCGTCGGGAGGACGCACCAGTCGAAACTTATAAGGTCGGCCGCATCTTGCAACGCGGATCGTATAGCAAAAGGAAAGCCCGGCCTCAACGCGGTCATAACGCGGTTCGCGCCGATACAGGAAGTGGGCGGCAGGAAGGTAGTCGTATTAAAAGACGGCCAGTTCTATATGTCGAAGGACGAGTTTAAGAATGCGCTTCGCGTATGCAAAGGTTATTCAAAAGAAGCGGCGGATCTTTATATTGCGGACCTCGAAAGACAGGGCTCCATTGTCGACGGGCGCATAAGGGTTGCCGCGAGATTTTCACGGCCCATAGTCTCGACAAGCGTCGTGCCGTTCCATCATGTGCCTACCTTTGATAACGGCGCTTTGGAAGATGCCGGGATACCCGCGACCTGCCAGTCTCTCTACACGGAATGGATCACTTACGATAAATCGTGCTACGCGGAGATGCTTGCGGGCACAGGAGTCGAACTTCCCGCCGAGATGAGATGGCTTACGAAATGGGAGGGCCAGTTCTCTAACGACGAGGAGATGATAAAGGCGCTCGTCGAAGGAAGCGCATCGCTCGGCAAGACGCTTACGGACAGCAATGATAAGCCGGTCGAGTTCAAGGGCTTGCGCAAATTCGCGGAAGAGTTTATAGCCCAGGGCATAGAGCCTATCATCATAGTAAAAGGCGCCGCCGAATCCGGCGCGAGGGGACAGAAGGTCTTTATGCTGTCGGAAGAGTCCTTAAGGGAAGCGGCGGAGTTCATCCTCACGGTTTCGCGCGCGCCGCAGAATATGGTCATACAGAGGGTCATCCGCATCAATCCCGAATTCTGGGCAAGCGAAGAGCTTATGAACGAGTTTGTCGACAGGCGTATTATAGAAAGAAGCTCACCCGTTGTAAGGACGAAATACCCCCGCACGCCTTACTACTGTTCGTTCAGGGTGGTCCCTTCTTCTCCGAGCCCCGACAAGCCGTATGATAAGACGAGCCACATCATGGTCATGAATACGGAGATAGCGACGAACGTAGGAAGGGGAGGATCCCTTGAGCCGCTTATCAATGAGTGGATAGCCGAAAATTACCAGGGCGTGATCCAGGGCATACTGGACGATCACGCGGATATATTTATGGATGCTATAAATAAGTCCGCCCCGCAGTTTGCCGAGAGGTTTGAGAGAAAGTTCGGCAGGCCGATAGGCAAGGATATCTTAGGCACTCCTTACAGCTGGATGGCTTTCGCTCTGCTCGATTGGCTCGCGGAGCCTGTATTTGAAAAAGAGGGGAAAGTCATTGACGTAGAACCTATTTACAAAGACGGCGTCCGCGTCGGATCCAGGATCTGGCTCGAAGACAGGAACGGTAAAAGGTTCGAAGGAAAGATAAAGCCGGGCAAGGACGGCTGGCGTGTCTATATGATAGAGCCCAATACGGGCATAGGCCAGATAGATAGAAGGACCTTGAGGATGGAGGAGCTTGAAGTCCGGCGCGCCGCACAGGAGAATCAGCCTGTGGACTGGGCCAGGATCGAGAGCGAAGACCGTACTATTTTGAACAACTGGGCCGACAGAGGCGTTGAGTATGGCAAGGCGCTATTTGGAGACGACTTCTTCAGGCCGTCACCCGGACCTAACCCGGACGCTGCGCCTGTCAGAGTCGGCTTCGAGGATTACCTCAGGGCAAAAGACAGGACCCCGGGATTCCAGCCTGCGGGTGAAAACGCCGAGGTATTAAAGAAGGCGTATGAGACGACAAGAGATGCATTGAGCCTGGGAGAAGAAGACGCTATAGATAACATATCTTTAAGCGTCCTTCTCAAATACTGCTTTGTAGAGAGCCTTAAACAGAGATCGGGCCTTAACGTTGACGATGTAAGGAAGAAGATACGCTCCGGGGAATGGTCTATGGCCGACCTGGACGCGTTCCTGGCGCCTTTCGTAGCCGCATTCGGTTATTCGAGGACAGTGGAAGAGCTGCTTGCGCCGATGTGCGGAAAAGAATTAAACATGACAAGGGAAGAGCTGCACGGGACCCTTGATACACAGGGATATATGCATAGGGTATGGGGTCTTGTAAGGTCCCATCTTGTTTCGGAATGGAGCTGTCCCGAAGTAGAGATAATGCCCGACGCGATGAAAGGAAGCGATGTCAGACGCATGATGGCCGATAAAGAGTATCTTGTCGCGCATATGCATTCGAACAATGCCATCGCGGCCAATGAGACATTCGCCCTCATGATAGACGCCCGGGATACAGAGGTAGGCGTTGTGGGAGTTGACGCCTCGCAAGAGATCATAGGCGGTAACTCTTCAAACCATATCCTGGCATACGTATGGTCTACGGAACTGGGCAGGGAACGGCTCATAAGCTTTGAGCTGACAGAGCCCCTTGCCTTCGACGCCATATGGCGCGATGAGACCTGTCCTGACGTAGCATCGGAACTTCCTCGGGTAAATCCGAAGGCCGTATCAGATGCCGCGCATAACAAAGCGGAGACGTTACTTGCGTTAACAGGCATGGGCATACCAAGACCAGGACTTCTTATCGTAAAGCATGATGACGCATTTGATATTATAAAGATGCGTCTTAATCAGTGGTCTGAAGATGCTATGAGGCGCTCGGGATCCGACAACGTTGAGATCTATGTTTCGCCTAATGATGGCACCCAGGGTATAGGAACAAAACGTTTTACCGTTAAAAAAGCAGGAGTAGTTGATGAAGTAGTGAGATATATAAAAGGGCTCGGTAAGGATGCGATAGTAAGAGAGGTTGTGGGCAATGTCGTCTACAAGGCAATGGGTTCCTCTGCCCGGACGCTCGATATGCGGTTCAATGTCGCATATAACGGCACAAGTTACCAGGTTGTGTCCGAGGCCATGCTCATATCCGACAGAGAGGACGCAGAGACTGCGTCAGTAAGGACAGGCGGGTCATTTATCGCGCCTGGCGACGTTTACACGAACCTTTATTACAGGCTTGAGCGCGGGCTTGGAGACCTCGTCCTGACAAACGAGGAATTGATGGGCATACGCGCCCAGGTCGCGAGGGCGCTCTCATCCCTTAACATGGGAAGGCCGGAGAGCGAGCGTCTCTTATTCGCGGGAGTCGACGCAAAATTGCAGGTTACAAAAGACGGGAGCGTAAGGGTCGTCATCCTTGAGGTCAATCCGCAGGCGGCAGGCCTGAGCCATTCATATTCGCTTACGCACAGGATAGGCGATGGAAATGGTTATGCGTATACCTACCCTCAAGTAGCAATGTCCGGGTTCTGGCAGTATCTTGCGCAAAGGATAAAAGCAGCGCGCGAATACCCCAAAACGGGAGATGTCGCAAGGATGATGGCGGAGACCTTAGCGGTTCTGGAATCGGGCGAATTCGACGCCGGGACCTATCGGCCTCAGTGGGACGTAACTACGGTAGATAACCAGAGGACGTTCTTCGAGATCTTAGTGCCGTGTTTGAAGGCCAGGCCCGTAAGCGTAAGCAGGGTCATCGCAAATAATTATTTGGACTTCCTTATGGATAAGGTATTCCCCGACATGCAGCGGAAGACGAGAGACGATTATGGCAATCGTCTGGACCCCAACCGGTTCATGAGTTATCTGAACGATAATTTAAGCGGTCGCGAGGTTAGCGTAGGAGAGCCGGGGAATGCCCTTTCTGTGATCAAGTGGGCCATTATGGCAAGGCTTGGGGAACTTCTGGTAAAGATCGCGAAAAATAATGTCGATGTAAACCACGATCTTTTGACAGTGTTAGTCCCCGGGGACAATACGCAGAGCAGGGAAGATGCCATAAACGCGCTGGATAAGTATGTCGATGAGCAGATGAAGAAGCCCGGCACAGAAATGGCAAAGGCCCAGACGGCGTGCGCTATGGCCGCGGATATATTGAGAAGATATATGGGCAATGATGAGAAAGCGAAGAAGTATGACGCTTTAATAAGCGTGATAAACAGAGATATCTACATCGCAAGGAAGATGCAGCTTTTAAATGATATATTCGGCGGCGGACTGAGGTCAACGCCGGTATTGGTCGAAGGCGGGGAGACGCAGGAGTTCATAGGCACCTGCCCTAACAGGAAATGTGACTCAAGCGCGTGCGGTTCAGACGCGCTCTACGCGTTGCACCTTGATCCCGACGGCGGCATGGCAGTCAATTATCCCGTCCTATTCTCGGAAGAGAGAGGGGATGGTGTGCACATGCCCACCGCCCTTGCCCATCGTATAGACGATAACAAGATCGTACTTCGCGCTGTAACCAAGAAGGGCGCGCAGGAAGCGGTGATAACGCTCGATAATATAGAGGAACTCTTCAGCGTCGGTAAGAACGGCGAAGCGTTTACCGACAAGAGCGATCCGCTCCATTTCTTAAAATACGCGCTCTTCTTCAGCGGTATTATCCATCCCGGCGTGAACGACCTGAGCGAGTTAGGTTCGACCGGACAGGAGATGGCCCGTAATAACGTTATGCTTACGGCGCAAATACTTTATGACGGTATTCGCAAAGAGGGTAAGACAGGTGACAGGCCTTGCGCCAGGTTCGTACTTGCAAACATAGCCGACTTTACGCGCGGCGGCGGCATTGAACTGACCTGCGATAACCATCTCGCGCCTCTTGCGGCGGGATTCTCTTCATCGAGCAGCGCATCTATAAGCATCCTCAGGGCGCTCTATGCCATGGGAGGCCAGGTGGAACTGCTCGAACCGCAAGTCTCCGCCGATATGGCCCTGGTATTCGAGAACGACCTGGGCATGGGTACCGGAGACCAGGATACTACAGGCACCCTTAAGGGCATCCATGATATTACGTATACGGTGCGGGACGGAAAGATGGTGCGCGAGATGAGGGATATCGATGTCCCTGCGTCTGTCCTTGAAGGATTGG
>JAQURV010000010.1:0-1567 GCA_029004355.1 Candidatus Omnitrophota bacterium | reverse complement strand
AAGAGAAGGACGGTTATCCTCGTGCCGAACATTTCACGCGCGGCGAGCGCGGGTATAGGCGCGCGCCAGAAGGCGTATCTATTGCGCGATCCGCAGGCGTTCGAGTCTATACAGATCGCCAAATTACAGCACAAGCAGATAGTCGAGGCGTTGATGAAAGGCGACTTTGTGGCGCTTGGCAGGCTCGAATGGGAGTATACGGAGAACAGGGCAAAGATACATGCCGATGCCGTGCCTGACGAGATGAGATCGCTATTTAACTGGCTGTTGGGCAAAGAAGCCCTTGTCGTCGGAGGAAATACCGTAGCGCCTCAGCCTGAAAAACCCCTGATACTGGGCGGAGAGTTGGCAGGTTCGATGGGAACGGGCGCATCCGCTTCGCTGCTGGCAAGCGATTTTGGTCTTGAAGCGGCGGCAGACGGCCGGAGCACAAGGCTCGAGTCAGCGTTGTCTCTTGCGATAGAAAAGGCGCCGTATTTCAGTAATGCTTATCGCCGTTACTTTAGATTAAGCGACAAAGGCCCCGAGATAGAAATTGTCCAGAGGCTGAGTACGAAAGATGAAACTAAAAAGCCCGATAATAATAAGCCGGCGGTGCCGGATACGGAGCTTGAGGCTATTATCGCCGATGTTGCGGCGACGACAGGCACCATGAGCCTGCATCTTGCGTCGCGCTATGCGGAGGCAAAGGTCCTTAACGGCTTCGTTGTCGTTATGAAAGAGAACCTGCCGGAATCCGTTACCGGAGCGAAGGGCGGCTTGATAGATCCTATATTGCGCCACGAATATCAGCGTATGCAACAGGAGATAGGCAAGCTTTTTGCCGGCAGCGCAAGAGGCCTTTTAAAGGCAAACAAGGATAATTTCGCCAAGACGGTAAGCGAGGCGCTGGGAAGAGGTCTCAAAGTCATCGTGCTTGACGACGGAGAGCTCACGGGAGAGGCGAAGCTCGGAAATATACCGGGAGCCGTTCCGGGCGTCAATTGCTGCGCGATAAACGCCGAAAAGGATACTGACCCGACGGCCGTGCCGTTCGTAAACCTGAATGCTATGGCCATGATGGGCGTGGGTATACTTACAGAAGACGGACCATTGTTCAAATTGGCCTACAGGACATTCAGGGGCAAGGATTATGCTGCGGGAATATTGGATTTTGCCGACAAATCCTTCTGGGCTGTTGTATCGGTCCTGCCGAGACATGTTCCGCTTACTAACGCCCTGGGTGTTAACGAGAGGGCCCGTAAGCTGTTCGCCGCGGCCGCATAACATTTTTGCTAATAATAATCTTGTCCGGCTACACTAGCTGACATTAACTATAAAAAAGCTAGATGTTCCTTATTGACTGTCTTGCAATTATGAGGTAAACTTATATTGGTATAACAAAAGATTACTATTTGTTCATAATATGTATTCTTGAACAAATCTATTTTTTTTGACTTCTTATTTTAGGTTTTTAATAAGGGGCGGGCAAAATGAGAACAAAAAAACTTATCATGATAAAATTCGGATTTTTCATTTTCTCTCTGCTCACCTTGTCGGCGCTATCGGTTATTTGTATCGATACCGG
>JAQURV010000009.1 GCA_029004355.1 Candidatus Omnitrophota bacterium | reverse complement strand
CTTCCAAATGCATGCTCGTAGCCGCAATGAACCCCTGCCCGTGCGGATATTTCACGGATCCGAAGAAGGAATGCCATTGCTCCCCTTTCCAGATACAGAACTATCTTTCGAAGATATCGGGGCCGCTCCTGGACAGGATAGACATCCATCTCGAGGTGCCGAGGTTAAAACTGGAGAACCTGACGGATAAGCGCCGCGGCGAACCTTCAGAAGAGATAAGAAAGCGGGTCGCTAAAGCGAGGGCCATCCAGAGGGAACGTTACAAGAGTGATGCGACGCATTTCAACGCGCATCTTGAACCGAAAGAGCTGGAAGATCACTGTGCGCTGGCCAAAGATGCTGAGGAGCTGCTAAAGCTTGCGATACTCGAACTCGGTATCTCGGCAAGGGCTTACGACAAGATACTGAAAGTCTCGCGGACCATAGCGGATCTCGATGGGAAAGATGTCATCGAGGCGCATCATATCTCGGAAGCGATCTCATACAGAAGCCTGGACAGGAATCTGTGGGGCTAACCAGAGCCAGAAACTGTTTCTAAGCTATTCGGGAAAGTGGGATGTTATTGTGTTATTGGAGAAACTATATGACAAAAACTAGATTATACATTCCAAATGCTTGTTACCATATTTACGGGCGCGGCAATCAAAAACAAAGAATATTTTTTGACAACTCTGATTTTGAATTTTACTTGACTCAATTAAAAAGATACAAGAAACGGTATTTTTTCCGTATCTATGGATATTGTCTTATGCCAAATCACATACATCTACTAGGAGAACCGAAGGAACCTAAAAATTTGTCCACTATGATGCAATGCCTGCATCGTTCTTACACGGCATACTTTAATAACAAGTATAAAAAGGTGGGACATTTGTGGCAAGATAGATTCAGATCGAAAGTAATTATAAGGGATGATTATCTCTTGCGATGCATTTCTTATATCGAACAAAATCCCATTCGAGCAAACTTGGTAGAGAATTTGGAAGACTACAAATTTACAAGTTTTATTGAGCGATGCTTATCGAATACGCCAAACAAACCCTTGTTGGATCAATTAAATATTTGACCCACTTTCCCGATACAAATAGAAACAGTTTCTGGCTACTCCCAGAGAGAGTCCGTCTTCCATACATATGCCTGCCCGGCGAGGGAGGGCGTGCCTAGCGTAGAATCCGACAGACCTTTTACCAGGCCGTGAAAGTTATATCGCTCATTCGACGAATCGATAACCGCAAGCCATGATATCTTCTTATCCGAGACCTCCCGCATTACCTCATAGGTCTTATCCTTTCCGTCTATCACGTAGACCTCACCGCCCTTCCAATAATACAGGAATACCGGGCACATCGTACATTCGGGCAGCCCCCAATATGAAAATTGCGTGGTCATCAACCGCTCACCATCTTTCATATGCTCGTTCAGGTAAAACGCAAGCGCCCTGGATGAGTTCGCGCCATTCCATCCATTAGGATAACTCTCCTGGTAATATTTATCATACGAGAAGAAGAAACCTCCGAACCCTGCCAGGATGATAAGAAAGGCCGCCAGGACAGCCAATATTGGTTTCGATCTTCCGGCTTGTTTTACTAAAAATAACGCTCCTCCGCCTGCCGTCATTGCAAGGGCCGGCACGGCGGCGAGGCAAAGCCACGGGGCCTTGGCGGTAACGATAAAAGAGCTCGGGATGTAGACACATAAAATGATCACGATCGGCACAAGCCACTTATATTGCCTTTTACGGAAAGCCAGATGCGCGAAATAGGATACGCCCGTGATAAAAAATAACAGCGCCGGCAACCCCATGTCCGGTAATAATCTTTTGAAATAGTATAAAGGCGAGTTGGCCCAGACCAACGTAGCCTTAGTCGCTAAAAGATACCAGCCAAGGACTTCCCTCGGCATAGCGCTGAAGAAGAGATACCACCAGCCGCTTAATACAAACGATACCCCGCAGAAGACAAGGCTCTTCTTCAATAGTTCTTTCTCTTTGAATATAAGTAGCGTGACTGCGATCGCGAAGAGAAAGAAGAGCGCGCTCTCTTTGGTAAGCAGAGAGAAGGATAACGCTACGGCGCACCAAAAAAATCTTCTCTTCACCAATAAAAATACTGCGAGATATCCCAATGCCGCGGCGAGGCCGTCTCTCTTGATCCACGTATCATAAGCTATCGATGCGGGCATAACACTTAAGAACAGTCCGCTTAAGAGCGCATACCTCCACCCGCCTATCTTCGCACTCAAGAGGTATACGAAAAACAAAGTCGCATATGAAAAGAGGAGCGAGAGTAATTCCAGCCTCATCGCCAGGCCGGCCTTAAACGGCGCTAGCATCCCGGCAAATACCATGTAGAGCGGCGGATGGAAAAAATAGTTCCAATAAAACGGGTCCGACTTTGTGTTACTGAGAAACGCCCTTAACGAAATTATATTCCGGGCCTCATCCCACATCAAGAGGTGGTTCAATGCTTTCAGCCGCAAGCAGACGAATATCAGCGATAAGAGGACCAACCCTAATGCCAGCTTGATCTTATGGCGGGATATATCCATATTATGTGATTATATTATAAAAATTTTAAGCATGCAACATATACACCATTATTTGACAATGATTATTTATTGAGGTATACTTGGCCTAATTGAAAGAAAAGAGCATATGGACACGAAACAAAAAGCGCTCAAACACAAGATCGGGATAAGACGCAAGATCACGCTCACCATCTTCTCCTCCACCCTAATAGCCATAGCCCTGGGTATTATCATATCATACTTCTTCGCATTCAATGCCTTACGCGACAGCTTAGGTAAAGAGTATGTCCAGATGTCCCAGATGCTGGCGAGCTTCGTAAAAGAAGCCTTCAATGACGAGGTAGAAAATGCCATGACCTACGCCAACAGTATCTTATGGGTAGAAGGGGCTCAAGGGTCCAACGCCAAATATGGAGAGCTGGATAGCGAGGGCGTAAATAAATTGCTCGCGGATATGGATAAAAGATGGGCCAAGAGCGACGCCGACAGCTCTCTTGCGAAAGAGTATACGGATAATAAGCTGGCTGTCTCCATGAAAGATGTACTAAAGATAAGGACCAGTATCTCTGAGATCCTTATAGCCGATAAATTCGGCGGGCTCGTCGCTGCATCCGGCAGGCCGGATAGATTTTCCCAGGCAGATACGGAATGGTGGAAAGAGGCCTTTGCCGACGGGAAAGGCAGGATCTATGCCGGCGATATCGAGACAAACGAGGCGACGCAGGCCCTCGTCATCCCTCTTGCCATACCCATGCGCAACAAGAGCGGAGCAGTCGTAGGCATATTGAAAGAAACAATATCGATAGACAGGTTATTCGGCAGGCTCAAAGAATTCCGTATAGGTGAAACCGGCCACGCCGTCCTTCTCGACAGGGACGGATATATCTTATTCCACCACCGGATACCGCCCATGCGCGCGAAGTACAGGAGCCAGGGCTTCGACAACTTATTGCAGAGCAAAAAACTATACAATCTTATAGTGAATCCCTACACGCATAAAGCCAAGATGTTCATGGCCTTCACCAAGATAGAACTGCCCCTCTTCAAAGACAGGGGGATATACTGGAGGCTCTTCATAGACCAGGACGCCGAAGAAGCGTTCGCCCCGCTGAATACATTCGTCATAAATATAGCGATAGTCATGCTCGCCATCATCGTGATAATGATACCGATAGGTTATATACTGAGCGGCGTTTATGCAAACCCCATAAATAAACTTCGCACGGCCACGGAGAAGATCGTACAGGGTGACTGGGATTACGACATAAAGATACACACAAACGATGAGATCGAGGAATTTGCCGACTCCTTCGGGGCAATGGTCTCCAACTTAAAAGCCAAACAGAAAGAATTGCTGCAGGCCAAGGAAGAGACGGAGGGAATGGCCCACAGCCTGGAGAGGAAGGTCGAGGCGCGCACAAAGGACCTCAGGGCGGCTCAGCGGAAGACCCTCACTATCTTAGAGGACCTTATGGATGCCAAGAACAGGCTCGAGTCAAAGACCGGAGAACTTGAGAAGGCGTTGAAGATAAAGTCGGATTTCATCTCTACGGTTTCGCATGAACTGCGCACACCGCTCGCTGCTATCAAAGAGAGTATATCGATCGTTCTGGACGGTGTAACAGGCGATACCACCGAGCCCCAGAAGGAGTTCCTGAACATGGCCAAACGGAACGTCGACAGGCTTGCGCGGCTCATCAATGACATCCTCGACTTCCAGAAGATGGAATCAGGAAAAACGGTCTTCAATATCCAGAAGAATGACATAAATGAAACCGTGGAAGAGGTCGGGAACACTATGGCCACTATCGCAAGCCAGAAAAATCTCGAGTTCACGCTTGAGCTGGAGGAGAACCTCCCGAGGTTCAACTTCGACAAGGACAAGATCATCCAGGTATTAACCAACCTCGTCTCCAACGCCATTAAGTTCACCGATAAAGGCGGCATTACCATAAAGACGGCCTCCAAAGGCAGCGCTGTTTATGTCTCCGTACAGGATACGGGACTTGGGATAAAAGAAGAGGATATCCCCAAATTATTCATGGAATTCGAACAGTTGGACAGGGGCATCGAACGGCAAACGGGAGGAACCGGCCTTGGGTTGGCGATCTCCAAAAAAATAATCGAGAGGCACGATGGAAGGATATGGGCGGCGTCGGAACGCGACAAGGGCTCGACATTCACGTTCTTCCTGCCTTTCAACTAAAGAAAGGTTCTTATGGCGAAAAAGAAGATATTGATAGTTGATGATGAGCCGGACATCCTGAGAGCGGCAAAGGTACGGCTTATGAGCTTTGGGTATGACGTGCTAACAGCAACCGACGGGAACAACATACCGGAATTGATCGCGAAAGAGATCCCGGACCTTATACTCCTCGACCTTCGGCTGCCGGGCATGAGCGGAGACGAGATCTGCGTCCGCCTCAAGACCGATGAGAAGTTTAAAAAGATACCCGTCATCCTCTTCACCGCAAGCAGCGATTTCAATATTAATAATATGATAAAAAAAATAGGAGCCGACGGCTATCTCATAAAGCCATTCAGCTCCGAAGACCTGCTGCAGGTCACTAAAAAGTTCTTAGGTTGAAAACCTCGCCGCGAGGCGGGTTAACGCGCCTTCCTTATCTTCTCGAGCTCTTCCTTTAACTGCGACGGCATATTGGTATAAAGGCAGAACTTCGGGACATAAGCACAGACCCCCAGCTTCTTCGACCCCTTTATAGATTTTATATCGGGATTAGCGGTAAACATTATAACGG
The DNA here is from genome assembly GCA_029004355.1 of Candidatus Omnitrophota bacterium. Taxonomy (GTDB): domain Bacteria; phylum Omnitrophota; class Gorgyraeia; order 2-01-FULL-45-10; family 2-01-FULL-45-10; genus FEN-1322. The sequence continues at coordinate 22,076 of JAQURV010000009.1, read as the reverse complement.
GTAATTTAGCATCGATCTGGCGGATCAGCCTGAGCGCTTTGATGCCATCCATATCCGGCATCACATAATCCAGTATGACGAGATCGGGTTTCTCGTCCTTCACGGCGGCGAGCGCTTCCTTGCCGTTTGAGGCCGTTATCAGGTCGTACCCCCATCCTTTGATATGGACGCCCATTATCTTCTGGAAATCCAGCTCATCATCTACCAATAAAACTTTAAATTTTGCCATAGTCTTATTTTACCTTAAGAACCTGTTTACTGCAAGGCATTTTCCGTTTTCTGATAAAAACCGAACCGACCGTTACGACCAGACAAAGATACGCGAAGAGGTCTCCGTAAACCGTGTAGAACGTCCGCGTCTTTGTGAGTATTATCTCGCCTGTCTTGAACCCGCTGACGAATACATCCTCTCCGAGCAGCTCAACCCTGCCCAAGACCTCGCCTTTCTGGTTAATAAAACAGGAGACGCCGGTGTTGGCCGCCCTTATCACGTTGATCCTGTTCTCGACAGCCCTGAATATGGATGCCTGCGCATGCTGTTCGGCGGCGCTGGTCTTTTTATACCAGGCGTCATTTGTAATGTTGACCAGAAAATCCGCCCCGTTCATCACGAATCTCCGGGAAATATCCGGGAATATGTCTTCAAAACAGATGAGCGTGGAAAATCTAACCTTCTTAACTAGCTTCCAGCTGGAGTCCTTGCCTTTGGAATTCCGCTCGACGAAGAAATTAAAGACGCTGTATTCTTTGCCGGCGGCGCAATCGCCTATAGGCACCGGCGCAAATTTTTCTACAAATTTCAATATACCCTTAAAGGGTATATACTCTCCGAACGGCACAAGGTGGATCTTGTCGTACCTGCCCAGCACATTGCCGTCGCGGGAAAACAATACTGCGCTGTTGTAGTAATTCACCCCGGTGTCTGCCGGTTCCTCCCGCACAGCCCCTGCAAGCAAAGGCGTATTAACGCCTGCGACCAGGGCCTTTATACTTTTCAACAGGTCCTCTTCCGTTTCGAGAAAACCCGGCACCGACGTTTCCGGCCAGACTATGATATCCGGCTTCTCTTCAGCGGCCTTGCGCGTAAGCTCGTCGTATCTGTTCAATATAAATTCCCTGAAACTCGCATCCCATTTACGCTCCTGCGGGATGTTCCCCTGGATAACCGCTACCTTTATGGACCTTCCGGTAAAGATATTTTTCAGCCTGAATACGCCGTATGAAACAGACAGGTATACCAAAAAAACCGCTATAGATATATAAATAAAAGAGCGCTCTCTCTTCTTGATATTCTTTAAAGTAAAGAATATGGCTGTATTCACCAGCATCACGAGAAAGCTTACCCCGTAGAGACCGAAGATATCTGCGATCTGTACGATCGGTAAGGTATAAGACTGGGAGTAGGCCAGGAGATTCCAGCCGAACCCGGTAAGGAGATGCGAGCGGACGAGTTCGAGCGTCACCCACGCGCAGGGAATGGCCATGAGCGAAAGATGGCTTCTCTGAAAATAATAGCTGCAGGCCATGCCGAATATGCCGAAATATAAACCAAGATAAAGGACCACTACGATCATTCCCGGGAGAGTAACGTGGATAAGCCAGTAGATGGTGCCTAGGAAGAACAGGACGCCCGCGGCGTAAGAGATAAGGAACGCCTTGAAGGGCTCTTTATTTTCGACGGCGAAAAATAGAGGGACGAACGCTACCCACGCGAGAAATTCAAAATTGAAACCTGGAAAAGATAGGATTAAAAGGACCGCGGACAAAGCCGCCAGTACTAGACGATTCCTCATTTGCCGCAACATTTCTTATATTTCTTCCCGCTTCCGCAGGGACAAGGATCGTTCCTCCCGACTTTCGGATCTTCCCTTTTATACGTCGGGACACTTTCCTGGGGGAGCTGGCCCTTGTAAGAGGCGGCGCCATCTCCGGCATCCGCGATGGGAAGGTCCTGGAACTGGCTCTTCTCCTCATGTAAAAGCTGCTGCCTTGAAACATTAAAGACAGGCGCCTCATTCTCTTCCTTCACGGTCTTTATCTTAAAGAGATACTCGAGAGTCTCTTCCTTTATCCTGTCTATCATATCCATGAACATAGCGTACGCCTCGTGCTGATACTCGACTAAAGGATCGCGCTGGCCATAGGCCCTTAACCCTATGCCTTCTTTCAGGCTATCCATAGCGTACAGATGGTCTTTCCATTTCGAATCGACCACCTGCAGGAGGATCATCTTCTCCATATACCGGGTTATCTCCCTGCCCATGGAGCTCTCTTTCTCCTCATAGATCTTCTTCATCGCCTCCAACAGCACATCCCTTATCTCCGGCTTCCTCATCTCTTCGAGGCGGATATCTTTTGTCTTCACGGCAAATCTCGACTCGAAATATTGCCTCAAGCTCTCAAAATCCCATTGGTCGACGCTGATCTTGTCGTTCAGATATGTATCGAGGGCATAATCTAACACTTCTTCCATGACCTCGTAGATATAGTTCTTCAGGTCTCCGCCCTGCAGGATCTTGCGCCGCTCCTCATAGATCACTTCCCTTTGCCTGTTCATCACGTTGTCATACTCAAGGAGATGCTTTCGCACTTCAAAATTATGCTGTTCGACGCGTTTCTGCGCGGTCTCGATAGCCTTTGTTATGAACGGATGCTGGATATCCTGCCCCTCTTCCATGCCGAGCCTGTCCATGACAGTTTTTATCCTGTCGGAACCAAATATCCGCATAAGATCGTCTTCGAGCGAGAGGAAAAATCTGCTTGAGCCGGGGTCTCCCTGCCTGCCGGACCTGCCGCGCAGCTGATTATCTATACGCCGCGCCTCGTGACGCTCTGTTCCCAGGACATGCAAGCCTCCTTTTTCGGCGACCCCATCACCCAGCACGATGTCGGTACCGCGGCCGGCCATGTTCGTCGCGATCGTCACCGCGTATGCCTGGCCCGCTTTGGCGATGATCTGAGCTTCCATCTCATGGTACTTGGCATTCAGGACGTGGTGGGCAACCCCCATTCTCTTCAAAAGAGAGGATATATGCTCGGACTTCTCTATCGATATCGTTCCGACAAGGACCGGCCTGCCCGCCTTGTAAAGTTCCGCTATCTCCGCACAGACAGCATTGAATTTTTCTCTTTCGGTTTTATATATTACATCGGGATAGTTGGCCCGCTTCATCGGCCTGTTCGTAGGGATGACGGCAACGTCAAGCCCGTAGATCTTACCGAATTCTACTGCCTCCGTCTCAGCCGTTCCCGTCATGCCCCCGAGTTTCTTATACATCCTGAAATAATTCTGGAACGTTATCGTAGCGAGCGTCTGGTTTTCCCTCTCTATCTTGACATTCTCCTTGGCCTCGACAGCCTGGTGGAGGCCGTCCGACCATCGCCTGCCCGGCATGAGCCTGCCCGTAAATTCGTCGACGATCAGGACCTCGCCGTCCTTAACGACATAATCGACGTCTTTCTTGTAAAGGACGTGCGCCCTTATGGCCTGGCGTATATGGTGCTCCCATTCGGACTGGATATCATCGTATAGATTTTTTACACCGATCAGTTCCTGGCACTTTACGACACCTTCATCGGTCAGATTCACGGTATGGTTCTTTTCATTTACGACGTAATCGATCCCTTTTTCAAGATCGAGCCCTTTATACTTTGCTTCGATCTCTTCTTTGTCGGTGATTATCTTTCCCTTAAGGCTGGGGATGATCTTGTTTATTATGTAGTACTTATCGGTCGATTCCTCTGCGGGCCCGGATATTATCAGCGGGGTGCGCGATTCGTCTATAAGGATGGAGTCGACCTCGTCTACGATCGCGTAGTTCAACGGCCTCTGGACCATCTCCTCGGCGCGAACCACCATATTGTCGCGCAGGTAGTCAAACCCGTATTCGTTATTGGTCCCGTAAGTGATGTCGCAGGCATACGCCCCTTTCCTGGTCTTCGGGTCCATGTCATGCTGGATAACGCCCACCGTAAGGCCTAAAAATTCATAGACCGGCCCCATCCAGTGCCTGTCCCTGTTGGCCAGGTAATCATTTACCGTAATAACGTGGACTCCTTCCCCTGTCAGCGCGTTCAGATAGACTGGAAGCGTCGCGACAAGAGTCTTTCCTTCGCCCGTAGCCATCTCGGCTATCTTACCCGCGTGGAGGACGAGGCCGCCCAAAAGCTGTGAATCGAAATGCCTCATCTTTATCGTGCGTTTCGCGGCCTCACGAACAACCGCGAAGGCCTCCGGGAGCACGCCCTGGAAGATCTTATTTTTTACGTCCCGCGCCTTACGCTTTATCCGCTCTTTTTCGTCGGGGGATGTCGAATTTTTAAAAGACTCCTCCAGTTCATTCATCTCATCCTGATAAGATTTTCGCGCGTCGGCTATCCTTGCCCTGAACTCATCCGTCTTCGCCCTTAACTCGGCATCGGACAGCCTCGATATCTTGTCTTCACAAGAGTTTATCTCGGCAACGACCGGACGAAAAACCTTGAGCATCCGCTCGTTCTGCGTCCCGACTATCTTTTTAAGTATATAATTGATCATATTATTTTCTGGTTTTAATCTCTTTCAAATACGCCTCTATAAACCCGTCTATCTCCCCATCCAGCACAGCCTGCGCCTTGCCTGTCTCATGATCTGTCCTGTGGTCCTTGACCATGGAATAGGGATGGAGAACGTATGACCTTATCTGGCTGCCCCACGCTATCTCCTTCTTCGCATCGTAAGCGTTCTCAATTTTTTTCACCTTCTTCGCGCGTTCCTTTTCGTATAATTTCGCCTTAAGTATCTTTAGCGCCGTCGCCTTGTTCTTGAACTGCGAGCGCTCGTTCTGGCACTGGACAACTATACCGGACGGTATATGGGTGATCCGCACAGCGGAGTCGGTCTTGTTAACATGCTGACCGCCCGCGCCGCCTGAGCGATAAGTATCTATCTTCAGGTCCAATTCCTTTATGTCCAGCTGTATCTCGTCGGAGATCTCGGGGATGACATCTATTGAAGCAAAAGAGGTGTGCCGCCTCTTGTTGGAGTCAAAAGGTGATATCCTTACTAGGCGATGGACCCCTGTCTCCGACTTCAGGAAACCGTAGGCGTAATCGCCTTTTATAATAAAGGTCGCGTTCTTTATCCCGGCCTCTTCTCCGGAAAGCTGGTCTATTATAGAGACCTGATAGCCCTTCGCCTCGGCCCATTTCACGTACATCCGCACGAGCATCGCCGCCCAATCGCACGATTCGGTCCCGCCGGCTCCGGCATTCACGCTCAGGATGGCATTCGCCTTATCGGCTCCCCCGCTCAAGAGGGTCCTGAACTCAAGGCCGTCGAGCGAACGTCTTATTCCGGCAAGATCCTGCTTGAAATGTTCCAGAGATGTCGCATCGTCCGGACCGGCGATGTATATGACATCCCTCAGGTCCTTGAATTCATTCTCCAGCTTGATCAGCGGTTCTATATCGGACCTGAGCTCTTTTAATTCCTTAAAGAGCTCTTTGGAGCGCGTATCGTCATTCCAGAAACCTTCTTCCCCGGCCTCGGCCTCGAGAGTATTTATCCTTTTGTATTTTTTATCGACGTCAAAGATAACCTCTTAGGTTCCTGAACTTTTCTTCCAGTATCTTTATCTCTTCCTTAAGTTCTGCTATCATCTTTCTTTTTCCTTTTAATCATTATAACAACGCTTTTATGGGCAGTCAATGGTCTACTTCGCTCTTCACAAGTCAGGACTCCGGTAGAGCTTCGTAAGACCTATCCCTGCGAAGCCGTACCTAAGTCTTACTCTGAGCGGCGAAGCAGAACGCCTTCCTTCTTCAGCAATCTCCTCTTCATGCCCGGCCCTTTTGCGAACCCGCCTATCGAGCCATCTGATTTAACAACCCTGTGGCAAGGCACTGCCGGCGCATAAGGATTTTTATTCAGGGCGTTCCCTACGGCCCTGCAGGCCTTCGGGCTGCCCACCGCCCCGGCAACCCATTTATAGGTCCTGACCTCGCCGCGAGGTATCTTAAGGATCGCCCTCAATACCGATCTTTCAAAATCGGTCAAGGTCTCATCGTTTGAAATGGTCGATAATATTCCGCGCCGATCTTTCATTCATCCCTTCCACTTTTAAGAGCTCTTCGAGGCTTGCCTTCGCGACACCATCGAGCGATCCAAAGCGTTGCAGAAGCGCGGTCTTGCGCTTTTTGCCGACGCCGTCTATCCCGTCAAGCAAAGACTCTCCCATCTTCTTCGATCTCAGGCTCTTGTGATAGGATATCGCGAATCTATGCGCCTCGTCCCTTATCCTTTCCAGAAGATGAAGGATCTTGGATTCTTTGGGCAAGACTAACGGGTCTTTCTTGCCCTTCAGGTAAATATGCTCGAATTCTTTCGCGATACCTATAGCCGGGATATCGGCAAGGCTTAATTTTTCAAGCTCACCCACAGCGGCCGCCAGATGGCCCTTGCCGCCGTCTATCAATATAAGGTCCGGCAGGGTCCTCTTCTCCTCCAAAAGCCTCGCGTATCTCCTGCCGACTATTTCCCGCATCATCGCGTAATCGTCTATGCCCGGGACTGTCGAGATCCTGAACTTTCTGTATTCGCTCTTCCGTGGTTTGCCCTTATAGAACGATACCATCGATCCGACCGCTTCTTTTCCCATTATATTCGATACATCGAACGCCTCTATGACATCAAGGCTCTTCCCTATCCCCAGGACCTTTCGCAGCTCTTCGATCTCTCCGGCCGGCTTGTAACTTACCGAGTCCTCTTTTATGGAACTCAGCGCCTCGATCCTTCCGCGCAACTGCGCGGCCCGCTCAAAGTCCTCTTTTCGGGATGCCACCGCCATCTTTTCCGCCAGGACCTTTAGAAGCTCCGCCTTCTTCCCTTCGAGAAACAACCTCAATTCCGTTACGATCTCGCCGTAATCCGAATCGCTCACTCCGGCGATGCACGGCGCCAGGCACTGTCTTATATGATAATTAAGGCATGCCCTCTTAGGCAATTTTCCGCAAGTCCTAAGAGGAAAGATCTGCCGCAGGATTATCACGGCTTCCTTAAGAAGTTTCGCGGCGGCATAAGGGCCGTAATAGAGCGCCCCGTCCTTTGCCTTTGTCCTCGTGATAAATAGGCGCGGAAACTTTTCGTTAATGGTCAATTTAAGCATCGGATAACTTTTGTCATCACGCAGCGCTATATTGTATTTCGGGGTCAGCTGTTTTATCAGGCTGTTCTCATAAATAAGCGCCTCCGCTTCCGTTGCGGTCGGCATATATTCTATATCCTCGATGAGACTCACAAGCCGCGATATCCGCTCGTTCAAGATCCGGCGCGGATAAAAATAGCTCGATACCCGTTTGCGTAAATTGCCGGCTTTGCCCACGTAGAGCACCCGGCCATCCGTGCCCTTCATGATATATACGCCCGGTGAACCTGGCAACGCCCTTACCTTTTCTTTGAGATCCATGTCAGAAGCTCCGTCAGCTCTTTAACTTTGAGGAAATAACTTGAGACCAGGAAGACCGCTATGGCCGCAACTATAGCCAGCACAAGCGATATGAAGGTGAAGCTCGATATACAATTCATCAGCAACTGCAAAATCATCCCCATGACCAGGCTCGCAAGTAAAACTTTTACGAACGTCTCGATGATCGCGGCCGTGCCAAAATCACCGATGCGCCTGGAAAGCATTATATAGAGCGCTATAAAATTAAAGACCGCCGAGATCGAGGTGGCGAGCGCCAATCCTCCAAGCTTCAGAGGGAACATCAGGGCCACGTTGAGCACAATGTTCACTACAAGGGCGGCCAAAGCCGTCTTCACGGGCGTCATCGTATCGTGCATAGAGTAGAAGGTATTGACCAGGACCTTGATCCCCCCGCAGGCGACTAAGCCCACCGCATAGAAGAGAAGCGCCGTCGCCGTTATCTGGGTAGAATATGCCGTAAATGCGCCGCGCTCAAAAAGGACCTTTGTGATAGGGACGCGCAGCACTATAAGCCCGACCGTAGCGGGTATCAAAATAAAAGATAAGACGTTCAGGGAGAAGGCCAGCGTACCCTTCAGCTTTTCCTTTTCGTTAAGCGCAACGTGTCTCGACATCATGGGGAGAGCGGCCTGCGCGAGCGCGATCCCGAATATCGCCAGGGGCAGCTGCCACACCCTGTTCGCGTAATATAGCGCTGCCACAGCGCCTTCACCTACAATACCCGACAGCGATGCCAGTATCGTACTCACAAATACATTGACCTGATATACACATGCGCCCAGGGCGCGGGGAACAAGAAGCATCCCTATCTTCTTTGCTTTAGGGTGAGTAAATTCATTCGTCAGGCGGGCCTTCCACCCGCTGCGTATAAGCGGCGGTATCTGGATAGCCAGCTGTAAAAATCCTCCGACCAGGACGCCCGCGGCAAGACCAAAAACATTTTCGCCGAACCACATAGCGCATAGTATCATCGAAATGTTCATGGCGCTCGGCCCAAAAGCCGGCGCGGCGAAGATGCCGAGCGAATTGAGCACCCCCATCGCATACGCCCATAAACCGACCAGAAGCAGAAAAGGAAAGAGTATCCTTGTCAATCTGACCGTCACTTCAAACTTTTCGATGTCGGCGGAAAACCCCGGGGCTATCAGCCGCACGATCAGCGGCGACAAGAGTATGCCGAGGACCGTCAGTATAAGTAAGACGCAGAACATTACATTGAGGATGACCTGGGCCAGCTTAAAGAAGTCCTTCCTGCCCTTTTTGGTAAGCTCATCCGTCATGACCGGGACAAAAGCCGAATTTGTGGCGCCCTCGCCTACAAGATCGCGCAAGAGGTTTGGTATCCTGAAGGCAATGACAAACGCCTGGGCAAAGATGGCCGTGCCGAAGAACCGGGCTATGACGATATCCCTAACAAAACCGAGGATCCTGCTCGTCGCGGTAGCGAAACCTATTATTCCCGTTGATCTCAAGAGACTCTTCCTAGTCATATAAAAATATTGACCTCAATTTATCGATATGTTATAATCCTCTCTCTGTAGAGGTAGTCCCTCGTTGCTGGAGTGAAAAAGCAGCAACTCGGGACGATTTGTAGAAGTTAAACAATAACAAATCGGAGATTTCAAAATTGCCAAGAGAAAGAACCGCATACAAAGAACTCAGGAAAGCGCGGAAGAGACATTACAAAAATATCTCAACCAAGTCAGACCTGAGGACATCGATTAAAAACTTCGAAAGCCTATTGAAGGCAAAAAAGAACGACGAGGCAAAAAAGGCATTAGCATCGCTTGTATCTAAGCTGGATAAGGCCGCTTCAAAAGACGTGATCAAGAAGAATACCGCGGCCAGAAGAATATCCCGCCTTATGAAGAAACTTTCAGCTCAAGCCAAGGCATAGTTTTATAATCGCGAATTCCAGGGCAAATTCCGGGTCGTACTTTGTCCGTTTTATGCCCAGGTCAGCCTCCAAGAGCACCTTCATCTTTGACTCTATCTGCGCCAGGCCGAATGCTCTTATCTGCCTGAAAAACCTCTCCTGATAACGCTTGCCGATCTTAAGCGTATTCGCTATTTGCGGATCCGGTATTTTTCTTTCGAGAAGCACCCTGCCCCTGAAGAGCCGTTTCGTCTGCCAGCACAGAAGGCCCACTATCTCATAATGCTTCTTCCCCGATAGTATCAGGTCGGAAATGATCGAAAGCGCTCCTTTTAGATCGTTCTTTTCGATGGCATCGGTAAGGTCAAAGGCGGATGTAGTTAAGTTCCTGCCGGTTATCTCCTCAACGTCTCTTGCCTCGATCCGGCCGCGTTCGCCCACAAAAGAAGAAAGTTTTTGCAATTCCTGCGCCACGGACCCCATATCGTCCCTGCACAACTCTTTAAGGGTCCTGGCGGCATCCGCGCTTATATCTTTTTTGCAGCCGGCGGCTGACAGAATATCTTTAGCCCGCAATTCAAATTGATGATCGTTCAAGACCGGACCAAACCAGCTGACCAGGACATGGCGCGATAGGTCGGGATATTCCTTAGTGAACGAATCGTCCTGCGAATCCAGGACCAGGCATGCGCTTTTTAGAGGGACCTTCAGATAACCGGCGAGGCGCTCACTATCTTCAGCGGGAAGTTTTTCAAAATTTCGTATGACCGTAAGCCGTTTCGAGGCCAGGAAGGGTATGGTCGAAAGATGGTCGATGATATCGCGCGCCGAAACTCCGGCGCCGTCAAACACTTTATAATCAAGTTCCCTGGATGAAGCATCGAGAAGAGTGGCGCTAAGCTTCTTTATTGCCTGCTCTTTCGAATAATTGTCACTGCCTGCAAACAAAAAGACCGCGGGTTTCGAAGTCACCATGCTTCAACGGTTCTCTCTACTATCCTCCGCGCCAGATCGGTAATGGCATCATTCACGGCAGCCGCCTCGCTCTTGGCCAGGCTTCCGCTGGTCCTGTAGGTTGTCTCTCCGGCAAACCCTCTCTCCGTCCACATGACGTTGCCCGTCTTGGCATTCACCAGTTCCATATTTATTATCAGTTTGATCCTGTATTCCTCTATATTATCGGCGGCATCGTAACGGAGGGCGTCTCTCTTGAAATCTATGAGAGCCGCTTTAAGTATAAGGTCGGCGTTCGATTCCCCGGCTATCTTGAGAGATCCGTCCTTTAAGAATTCTCTTATGACGGCGCTCGTTATATCGACTTCCATGCCCGGCCTGTATCCTCTATACATCCTGACGTTAGACTGTTCCGCCGTAATTTTAATATCGTTCTTAAAATTCTCCACCCTTATGGTCACAAGATCCGACGGTAAGAGCGACCGGGTCGTGTATCCGCAACCCGATATCATAAAAATAAGTATCGGCAGATAAACGTACTTCCATATCGATTTCTTCATAATCGCCCCTGTGTTAGTATTCGGTCTTCTCGATCTGGTCTTCGGTGTTATCTTCAAGAGCTGACGGCGCCTGGACCGGCTCCTCTTTTTGATATCCTTCTTCGGCGGCGCGGGCTGAGGACGTCTTTACCTCGGTCTCATCGGTAGTGACTTTTATCTCACTTGGCCCTTCGGATGCGGCAGGAGCCTCGGGCGCCGTTGGAGACGCTTCGATATTCTTCGGCTCTTCGGCCGTAGGTTCCGTTACGCTCGGCGGTGTGCCGGCAACATCTGCGTTCTGACCGGCGGCAGGCGCTGCTTCCCGGCTCTCTTTTTGAGCCTCCGCAACCACCGCCTCTTGTTCCGGCTTCTTTGCTTGCGCGAAGTTCAGCGGCCGCCATCCCGCGCTACCTGGCCTGGCCTCTTTTTTAGCGACTTTCTCCGCCCTTAAAGGCTTCGTAAAACTAAACGGTACCCAGCTCCTCTTCGCCGGCGCCTCTTCCCGAATTGTGGTCTCTGCAGGTTTCACGGGCTTGGTAAAATTGAGCGGCGTCCAGGCCTTCTTCTCTGAGGCTTGGGATTCCGCCGGAGCTTCTGCAACAGCTTTCTTGGTTCTCACCGGTTTGGTAAAATCGAATGGCGCCCAGCTTCTCTTCTTCGCGGGTGCTTCTTCCTGAACAGCAGTCTCTGTGAGTTTTGCAGGAGCCTCTTCTTGAACGGTAGTCTCTGTGGGTTTTACAGGCTTGGTAAAATTGAGCGGCGTCCAGGCCTTCTTCTTCGAGTCTTGAATCTCCGCCGGTGCTTCTGCAGCAGCTTTCCTGGCCTTAGTCGGTCTGGCAAAACCGAACAGTGACCAGCCCTTCTTCTTCGCCGGCGCTTCTTCTTGCTGGGCAACTGTCTCCTTAGCCTTAGAAGGCTTGCTGAAACTAAACGGCGCCCAGCCCTTCTTCGGTGCCTTGACGGGCGAAGAGACTGCTTCAGCCGGAGACGTCTCTTTCGGCTCAGCGTGTGCCGGCTTGGTAAAATTGAGGGGCGCCATATGTTTCTTTGGTCTTTCGATCTTTGCCGTCAATGTTTCTATCTTGCCTCTTGCCAGATCTACGTAAGAGCTGTCGGGATAGGCCGTAATTACATCTTTATAATATATGATGGCGGCTTGGGGGCGGCCTACTTTTTCGTAGAATTGAGCTGTCTGGAGCGATTTTTCCGCGGCCTTGTCCCTTAGGCGCTGTATGGTAGCATCGGCCTGTTTCGATAAGGCCCTATCCCTGTTTTCCCGGCTGAAATCTTCAAACGCCCTGATCGCCCTCGCGGTCGATTCGGCATCATACGCCGGCTTTAAAGAGGCTTTATTGGCGCTGTCGGCAACTTCGAATTTCGCTTTATCCACGAAACCGGACGTCGGATAGTCGTCGAGTATCTTCTGGAATGCCTGTATAGCTTCGTCGAAACGGCCGGCCTGTTTCATGGTAAGGCCCATCCTGAACTGGGCCTCGTCCGCCAGCCTTCCGTAGGGCGCGTTATCCACCACCTTCTTATATATCTCTATCGCGCGGTCCAGCGAGGTCATGATATCCGTGCCGAGGACCTTGGGGCTCTCTTTGGCCGCGAACATATTGGCTATATTGAATTCCCTCGCCACTATCTCGTCCATGTTTTCGATGTGAGGGAAATTGTCTATCGCCTTCTGGTAGTTCTGGAAGGCAATATAAAATTTATTCATATTCTCATAGCATAGCCCTACATAGTACTGCGCCTTTGACGCGTATTCGGAATACTCATATTGTTTCGTCAGTTTTTCAAATTCGGTCGCTGCCCTTTGAAAGTCCTTGGCATCGTAAAAACTCATCGCCCATTCAAACTGTTCTTTAGGGGTATCTTTAACGGCGTATTTGGGGTTTATGAATTTTTTAGTGCCCGGGGTCCAAACCCAGTAGGCCGAAGCGGTATTTGAAAATAGAAACAATAATGCCACGCCAGCAATGATCACACTTCTGGCAAAAATACTCTTCTTCATTTAAACATCTTTCTATTTATAGGGATATGAATCCGCAGGGATGGATTATACCATGGAAGGAAGTAATTAGTCAACACCTTGAACTTCGCGGTAAGCTTTACTGCTTTATATCCAGAGCTTCCTGGACAAATTCCGATATCGTCACTTTGTCCTCTTTGGCGATCTCCAGGAACTGATTGCCCAGCTCATACTGGTCGCCCACCGGCAACCTTCTTATCCACGCTACTTTCGAGATCGCTTTCAACGGCTTGGGATTATTTGGGAGGGTAATAGTAAGTACTAGGCGACATGCTAATGACATGAACTCCTTGGAGCTGAAACAGACTCCGCCCTCGCTTATGTTTCTGAGTACGGAACCCTTAGGAAGCTCTGCCGACTTTCTCAAATCCCTGTACTGCAACGGTACGTCTGCGCCTACTCTTTTATATCTTCGCTTCTCTTCCGCCGAAATATAATTTTCCATTTCCGTGCGTTCTCCTTTTATTATAAAAAGATTTTAATTAAATTTATAATTTCAGGTCATCAAACTATATCACATAAACAAATATTTGTCAAGGTAAAGTATAAAAAAGTTAGTTTTATTTAGAAATTATCACCTTCCCTTGCCCGGACTCATGGTTCGCATATATCTCTATAGCACCACTATCTTTTGTTATGTAAGTATTTGATTTCAAATCAGTTAGCATTCGCACTGTTTCTCCTGCCGGCATTCCGTATTTATTACCCGCCCCAACACTTATTACGGAAATGTCGGGAGCGGCTAAACTAAAAAAACCATCTACGCATTTACTGTTGCCCAACACTCCGCCATGGTGAGGGATCTTCACAACGTCGGATTTCAGAAAATTACCGTAAGGCAGCAGGCGCGACATCGCCATATCTTTTATATCGCCGCAGACGAGAAGGCTGTAATTTTTGTATACGACCTTCAGGACCAGGGAATTGTCATTGGAATCTTTCAATGACTTTTCTCTTTCCGGATTCAGAACGAATATCCCGGCATCCCTGAAGACTTTTATCAAGTCCCCTTCCCTGACGCTGATCCTGCGGATATTTTTCTTCCTGATAAGGCGCAGGTACTCTTTATAGATCGTTCCGTCGCCGCTTCCGGAAGAACCGTTATCGATGACACATCCGACATCAAAATTCTTCAGCAGATATAGGACCCCTCCCAGATGATCCTCATGAAAATGCGTAACCATCAGGATATCGATCTTCTTCACCCCGCGATTCCATAAGAACGGCGCAACTACGGACTCGCCCATATCGAACCTGTCCTCTTCACCGCCGGAACCGCTGTCTATAAGGATGTTGCCGTCGGGAAATTCCAGAAAAAGGGCGTCACCCTGGCCGACATCCAGGAATGTCATCTTAAGACCGTCTCTTTCTGCGCGGAGGGCGCCTGACCAGACCATGACATTAAAGAGAGTGAGCATTATGACGGCGAGCGTTGTCTTACGTATCCTGGCTCTTCCGAAGGAAATGGCTGCCGGCATAATGAAAAGGCCTATCAACGCGTAATACATAAACGTAAACTCGGGAGACGGCCCGGCTATCCTGAAGAACGCAAAAGGAAGAGCAGCCAAATATCCGTTTAAGGCAAATAAGGCCTTTTCGATCAGCTGCAGGCCATACGCGAAAGCGGCGGCGGCATGCGCGAAGGTAAGAGAGGCCGTAAAGAATAAGAAAGAGGCTGCGACCATAAGAAAGAGCATGGGGATAACGATGAGGTTGGCGATCACAGAGACCGGAGAAATTATATTGAAATATGCCGCAACGATCGGGAAGGCGCCGAGCCATGCCGCTATCGAAACCGAAATACTGCCTGTAATATAACCGTAGGGCCGCATCCAAATATTTTGCATCTTTCCGCCGGCACTGAAAGGCGGGAAGACGGCGTTTATCCTGGGGGCCAGGATGATAGTGCCCGCTACTGAGATGAACGATAATTGGAAACTGGGGTCATACAATTCTTTGGGATTCCACAGAAGTATCGCCATGGCGGCGACGGCGAGAGAATTGAGGATATCCGTCTCTCTGTTTATAAGATATCCTACGGTGCAGATGGCGAACATTATCACGGCCCGCACTATCGGAGGATTTGAGCCCGCTAAAAAGGAATAGAAGACGAGCAGTATCGCCGTCAGGGCGAGGCTCGCCTTGCTTGGTATGCGCAGGAACGCAAATATGGCAAGAAATACGGCCGCTATCAAACCGACATGGAGACCGCTTACGGCGATAACATGGACCGTGCCGGTCTTTATGAAATCATCCTGTATCCTGTCTTTGAGAGCACTTCTGTCGCCTATGAGTATGGCCTTCAGAAATCCGCTATATGGCATAGTCAAAAAGTCATCTATTATGACGAGCAGCTTATGCCGCATACTGCTGGAGACGGACCTTATCGACCATGCCGGATTACGCTTTAAGATCTTTACCGTATCTTTTTCGCTGACCCTGAGGCAGCAATATATATTTTTCAATGCAAGGTATTCGGCGTAATTGAAGAGTCCGGGGTTTTTCAGACTGTATGGCCTGGAGAGTGTTCCGTCGAGGATAGCCTCGCTGCCAAAGGATAGGCTTTGAGTCCCCCTCGATAAGATATCTACCCTTACCAGCCCGCTCACCCTTCTCCACCCGGCGCCATCTTTCAGCAGACCTGCCTTGAGCGTAAAATCCGTCCTGATCGCCCCGTATCTTGTCGCGGTTACAACAGGATCATCCGCTATCGTCCCCCTTAAGTATATGCGATCATTACCTTTGGGCGGGATGGAGTTAGCGATGTGGTCGGCAGGCAGGATATTAGCGTTTAGCGACAAGGCCAGGCCGGTAAAGAGTATGGCCAGAAAGAGCGCGGCTTGTGAGATCGATCTGCGGCGCGCGAAGAGAAGCGATGCGATAGTAAAAGCGGCTGCCGCGAGTATACTGTAAAGGATCGGAATGCAGGTTATCCTGGAGAAGGCTATTCCGAGAGAGAACGGTATCAGTACATAAAGGATGGGGCGTTTCATGCCTCGACCTTGCTCGGCATTAACCCTGGACAAATCTTCCGAAGGTGGACGCGCCGAACGTTCATTTGTTATTCAGCCCTTATTCTGCCTTTTATCTTTTCGAATAGCCCGACGGTCACTCCTTTCACATTCTTAAGCTCGTCGATAGAGGTAAAAGGCCCGTTTTGGTAACGATACTCCACTATCCGCCCGGCGATCCTCTTGCCGATACCCTTTATCGCCTCAAGCTCTTCGGCGGTCGCGCTGTTTATGTCTATAGCGTCGCGTGCCGGCAAAGAATCGGCGGCGGAACCTTTATATCTTCCGGGGTCAAATTTCTCTATCTTGACTGTGGCGGCTGGACGGGCCTTTCGAAACGCAGAAACAGCTATGCCCAGGATAAGCGCCGCAACGAGAAATATCAATATGAGCTTCTCGATGCGTTCAAGTTTTATCATTTAGTTGGAGATGACTACGTTGACTAATTTTTTGGGGATTATTATAAAATCTTTGACGGCTTTATCGGCCAGCCAGCTTTTTACTTTAGGATCCGCCATTACCTGCTTTTTAAGCGCTTCGTTATCTATCCCGGCCGGGACCTCGACCTTTGAACGGAGCCTACCGTTTATCTGGACGGGGATCGTCAACACTTTGTCGATAATGGCGTTCTTGTCATAAGAGGGCCACTTGCATTTAAATATGCTGTTCTCCTTGCCCAGCATCTTCCACATCTCTTCGGCTATATGAGGGACGATGGGAGAAAGGAGTATCACTATATTTTCAACGGCTTCGTTCAAACACTTTGTCAGCTTATCGTTCTTGCCGGAAACCTTTACTTTAACATCGGATGTCTCATTAACAAGTTCCATGATAGCGCTTATCACGGTGTTAAAATGGAAGCCTCCCTCAAGGTCGTCGGTAACTTTCTTGATCGTCTGGTGAGTTTTACGCCGCAGATCTTCCGCCAGTTTATCCCGACTTTCCTTAGCGGTAACGTCCGCGCCTTTATTCAAGAGAATAACCCCTTCCACCAATCTCCATACCCTTCCCAGAAACCTGTACGCGCCCTCCACTCCCCTGTCCGACCACTCCGCGTCTTTCTCCGGAGGCCCGATAAAGAGCGTGTAGAGCCTCACCGTATCTGCGCCGTAAGAAGCGATGAGCCCATCGGGCGAAACGACGTTCCCCTTCGACTTCGACATCTTCGCGCCATCCTTTATTATCATGCCCTGGGTAAACAGGTTCTTGAACGGCTCGTCGAAACCTATAATACCGATGTCGTGAAGGAACTTGGTTATAAAACGCGAGTATAGCAGGTGGAGTATAGCGTGTTCTATGCCTCCTATATATTGATCGACGGGAAGCCACTTGTTTACAAGATCCGAATCGAAAGGCTTGCCGCTTGAGCGCGGCGTTATGTATCGCAGGAAATACCAGCTCGAATCGACAAATGTGTCCATGGTGTCGGTCTCTCTCGTCGCCGGAGAATTACACTTGGGGCATTTGGTATTGACGAAATCTTTAACGAACTTCAGGGGTGATTCGCCCGTAGGCCTGAATTCTACGCTTTCAGGCAAGAGCACCGGGAGTTCATTATCCGGTACTGCGACTACGCCGCATTTTTGACAATAGACCATAGGGATCGGCGCTCCCCAGTACCTCTGGCGCGAAATGAGCCAGTCCCTTAGCTTATACTGCACGGTCCTTTTGCCGAATTTTTTCTCTTCAAAAAATTCCGCTATCTTTTTAATAGATTCCCGGGACGGCAAACCGTTGAACTTCCCGGAATTCACCATCACCCCTTCTTCGGTGTATGCCTCGGACATGGTTTTCGGATCGATGGATTTTTTCGGATTATCTATGACCACCTCTATGGGGAGCTTATATTTCCCGGCAAATTCAAAATCGCGCTCATCGTGGGCGGGCACTGCCATGATGGCGCCCGTCCCATATTCCATCAGTATGTAATTCGCGATCCATATCGGCACTTTCCGGTCATTGACCGGATTGATGACGTATTTCCCGGTGAAGACGCCTTCCTTTTCGACCTCTGACTGAGAGCGGCTTATCTTCGATTCGTCCCTCATCTTCTGAATAGATCCCAGGACAGCCTTTTCATCTTCACAACCCTTTACCAGCGTATTTACGAGCGGGTGCTCGGGCGCAAGCGCTATGAATGTAGCGCCGTAAATAGTATCCACCCTTGTGGTAAAGCATTTAAGCTTCTCGCCCATACCGTCGATCTTGAAATCGATCTCGACGCCTTCGCTCTTGCCTATCCAGTTGGCCTGCATCGTCTTGACGCGTTCGGGCCATTCGGTAAGTTTTGCGAGGTCTTTAAGGAGCCTTTCGGCATAATGGGTTATCCTGAAGAACCACTGCTCGAGCTCTTTCTGGTTCACCTCTGTGGAGCAGCGCTCACAGCCGCCGTTCACGACCTGCTCATTGGCAAGGACCGTTTTACAGGACGGACACCAGTTCACAAAGGCCTTCTTCTTATACGCCAGGCCTTTTTCGTAAAGCTTTACGAATATCCACTGCGTCCATTTATAATATTCGGGAAGACAGGAGATCACTTCCCTTTCCCAGTCATACTCCACGCCCCATTGGTTGAGTTGCTTCTTCATCGTATCTATGTTCTTGAGCGTAGATGTCCTGGGATGCATGCCGCCTTTTATCGCGGCATTCTCCGCCGGCAGACCGAAAGAGTCGAATCCCATGGGCGCGAGGACGTTGTATCCGCGCATCATCTTGTAGCGGGCAACGACATCGCCTATGATGTAATTCCTGCCATGGCCTACATGGAGCGCCGCAGACGGATACGGGAACATCATCAGGCAGTAATACTTATCCGCGGTATTCCCGGTATCGCAGTTGAAGAGCCTTTTATCGCGCCAGTACTTCTGCCACTTAGGCTCGATCGTATCAAACGGATAGAGCCGCTCGTCGCCTGCCCCGCCTCTTGTTCCGTGGGCGGGGTCGCTATTCTGCTTATATTCGGTCATTTTATTCCTTTGCTCAATTTCTTTGCTATCGCCAGATTACGCTTGTCATCCTTATCCGATTCTTTCGGGGTCTCCATGATAAAAGCGGCGTCTTTAAGCGCCGGCTGCCTTATTATACGGCCCAGCGCTTCGGCTCCTATACTGCCCTTGCCTATATGCTGATGCCTGTCTACATGCGAATCGAAAGGCGAAAGACTGTCATTGAAATGGACCACCTTTATGCGTTCCAGGCCCAATAATTTGTCGAAACTTTTGAGCGTCTCTTCCAGGCCCGCTTTCGACTTAATGTCGTATCCGGCTTCGAATGTGTGGGCCGTGTCGAGACATACGCCTATGCCGGAAGGCCTCTCCTGGTCTTCGATGATACGTTTTAAATGTTCGAACCTATAGCCGATCCCGTCCCCGGATCCGGCAGTATTCTCCAGGAGTATCATCGCCTCCGGACTTGCGCGTCTGATTATCGTTTTGAGCGCATCCGAGAACCGCTTTATGCCGTTGTCCTCGCCGCTGCCCACATGGCTGCCGAGATGCGTCACGAAATATTCGGCCCCAAGAAGGTCTGCCCGCTTTATGTCCTCTATATATGCGTCTATCGATCTTTTGTAAAGTTTGTCGTCGGGCGTCGCGAGATTTATCAGATACGGTATGTGCACGACTACAGGCGCTATATCGTATTTTGCTTTAAGGCGCCTGAATTCCTCGACATCGGCGGAGGCTAATCCGGAGACCTGCCATCCCCTCGGGTTCCTGCTGAAGATCTGCGTCGTATTGCACCCGAGGGCGCGAGCCCGTTCGAGCGATTCATAGATGTGCCCTGCTATTGAGACGTGAACGCCGATGCGCATTCTACTTCGCTTCTCCCACATAGAATTGTAATGAAGCTTCGTAGGAATTCGATTACATCGCTACTATCCCTACGAAACTCCGTCTATCTCACTGCAGTAGCGAAGTAGGGTGGTGCCGAGGGAGGGAGTTGAACCCTCATATCCGTGAGGAAATCGGTTTTTGAGACCGACGCGTATGCCAGTTCCGCCACCTCGGCTAAAAGTTTTTGCCTAACGAAGTCTACTGGCAAAAAATGGTGGAGCTGACGAGAATCGAACTCGTGACTACACAATGCCATTGTGTCGTGATCCCTCTTCACTACAGCCCCATGAATATGCGAGGTTTAATTATATCAATTTTCGGCTTATTCCGCAAGGTGCAAGTCAACGTACGACGCCAATAGCTCTCTTACCTTTTCGGGCGGGATAACAGCGAAATAATGATCGACTATTGCGTGGCCCATCTCGTGAGCAATGATCGAATCCGTTATATCCTCTTCTGATGTATAGATAGTGCTATACTTATTTATATAAAACGATCTGAGATCGTCCCGCGGCTCGGCATCTTCGAAGATCCTGCAGTATTCGTCATTAAGCTCCCTTCTCGTCCTGAATACTCTTATCTTTATGTGGATATTGGCCGGGCGCATATCGAGAACCTCTTCGGCGCGCCTGAAAAGGGCATCGAGCTGATAGCGTATCTTCTCTTCGGCCGGGGCATCTTCGCTCGGCGCATCGGTGGTAAAGTACGTGGCCCGTTTCCTTAAATTTGCTTCGATGCCGTCGAGATCCGCCCCGGGAATATAATATACGGTAATGCGCCCCGTCTCCAGGATAAACCACCCGTCTTCTGCGCCGTCCATCTCATCATCCGCGGCAAAAGCTGATGCCCCGATAAAAATGGCAAGCGCTATTGCCGAGGCCAATATCCCGAATCGCCGCATCATGTCTTAAATTTTTCGATCCGCGCTCTTAATGTCTTTATCTTTTCCCGGATTTCCCGGGATGTACCGCCGCTTACCGACAGCGATTCCAATTCAGCGATATCTCTCTTGATCAAGCTCACCTCTTCCCTGAGATAATGTACCATGAGATCGAGGGCTTCGGCGATCGGCTTTATCTCATCCCCCTGCCTCAGGTTAAAGGCCTGCGCGAGATTACCGGCGGCTACTTCCCTTATATCCTTCTCGATCCTGTAGAGCGGCCCGGCTATCTTGTGAGAAGTGAAAAGGGTTATAAAGATACTGGCTATCCCCGTGACGACAATAACGATGAAACCGGCCAATAAGACTGCCGGCAACATATAATCCGCGGTGCTTTTGATGACCAGCCTCAGGTTTTCGAATGATGTGGTAACGGTTGACTTGGACATCCAGTAGATGATCCCGCCGGAGATAATGGCGCCGATCGCAACAATAAGGCAGAATTTCAAAATAAAACTTAGTTGAAAATCCTTCTTGATATAGTAGTTCCTTCTCCTGTTCCTCTGGTCGTCCATAAGTACCTCCGATTTGTTGCGGTCTTGCTCTTACAAATCGTCCCGAGGTGCCGCCATCTCAATCCCGCACCGAGGGACTACTTTACTTCGACTTTTCGCAGCACATCCTTGTTTATCTTCACATTCGTGGAACTGCGGATACCGCTGACCCACTTATCGAGTTCCAGCTGCAGCATCCTCTGCCTCTTGTCGGGCCGGATATCGGGAGAGATCTTTGCCGAAAATTCGTCTATCTTCTTCTTTATCAGCAGCTTTAGAAGAGCCTGCTCCCAATATCTCTCTATCTCTTTCATGAACTTTTCGTCCTTATCAAAATTTTCTCTCTGCGCTTCCTGAAGCAGCACCTTCTTCGTTATAAGCTTGTCCAGAGCCCCTTCCTTTGCCTTCTCGATATCATCGGCCGGGCCCATATCGGATAATGCGATCTTTGCCTCTCCCCGGAAATCGTCTATGGTCAATTCATAGTCGTTGATCCTGGCGATCACCTGGTCTTTCCGGTGATCCTTCCTGCAGCATCCTGCGGGCGCGCTCAACACAACGATAGTGCTTAAAATAAAAAGTAACTTTACCGCGTATCCCGGTCTTTTCATAAAGTTCTCCTTTTCAAAAAAAATAAAGCCAGCGTTTTTATTCCATGCTGGCCTGTCATCAAAACCATCCTTGCCTTGACTTCATTTTTTTGTGGTCTATGGTTCTTTAAATACTCCTATCGAACGTATCTTATTATAACGCGCTTCTATAAGCTTATCCTTAGGCATGGCTTTCAATGCCGCCAGGTCTTTCTTTATCATCCTCTTAATAGTATCCGCGACTTCCTGCGGGTTTCTGTGTGCGCCGCCGAGAGGCTCTTTTACTGTGCCGTCGATTATGCGCATCTCCAGGAGATCCTTCTCCGTAAGCTTCAATT